>NZ_JBEXCS010000066.1:0-54960 GCF_040605395.1 Streptomyces sp. NPDC005648
GCGATGAACAGGAACGCGATGCCGAGTTCCTGCTGGACCTTCTGGAGGAGGTTGACCACCTGGGCCTGGATGGAGACGTCCAGGGCGGAGACCGGCTCGTCTGCGACGATCAGTTTCGGTTCCAGGGCCAAGGCGCGGGCCACACCGATGCGCTGGCGCTGACCGCCCGAGAACTCGTGCGGGAACCGGTTGAAGTGCTCGGGGTTGAGGCCCACGATCTCCAGGAGTTCGCGGACCCTCTTCTCGCGCCCGCCCTCCGGCTCGATGCCGTTGATCTCCATCGGGCCGGCGATGATCTTGCCGACCGTCTGGCGGGGGTTCAGCGACGAGTAGGGGTCCTGGAAGATCATCTGGATCTCGGACCGGATCGGGGCCAGCTGCTTGCGCGTGGCGTGCGTGATGTCCTGGCCGCGGTAGGCGATCGTGCCGGCCGTCGGCTCCATGAGCCGGGTGATCAGCCGGCCCGTCGTCGACTTGCCACAGCCCGACTCGCCGACCAGGCCGAAGCTCTCGGCGACGTGCACGGTGAGGTCGATGCCGTCGACCGCCTGTACCGCGCCGACCGTACGGCGGACGGGGAAGCCGCCCTTGACCGGGAAGTGCTTGGTCAGGCCGGAGACTTCGAGCAGGGGGTCCCCGGGCGTACCGGCACCGGCTGCCCTGGGGGCGGGGAGGACGAGGTCCTCTGTCATGACGTCTCCTCCTAGCCCAGACGGGGCTTGATCTCTTCGATGAAGATGGTGCGCTTCTGCTCCGCCGTGAGATGGCAGGCCGAGGCTCGGTCGGGGGCCAGCAACGGGCGTTCGCTGACACAGAGCGTGCCGCCGACCCGGTCCTGGAAGGTGCAGCGGGGGTGGAAGCGGCAGCCGGACGGCGGGGTCAGCAGCGAGGGAGGGGCGCCCGGGATCGGCGTCAGAGGAGCCGAGAGGTCCGAGTCCAGTCGCGGCATCGAGTTCAACAGGCCCCAGGTGTACGGGTGTTGCGGCGCGCGCATCACCTCGTTCACGGTGCCCCGTTCGACCGCGCCACCCGCGTACATCACCATGATGTCGTCGGCCATGTCGGCGATGACACCCAGGTCATGGGTGATGAAGATGATCGCCGAGCCGAACTCCTGCTGGAGGTCCTTGAGCAGGTCCAGGATCTGGGCCTGGACCGTCACGTCCAGGGCCGTGGTCGGCTCGTCGGCGATCAGCAGGTCGGGGTCACAGACCAGGGCCATCGCGATCATCGCGCGCTGGCGCATACCGCCGGAGAACTGGTGCGGGTAGTCCTTCGCCCGCTCCTTCGGGTTGGGGATGCCGACCTTGCCGAGCATCTCCACCGCGCGCTCCCAGGCCGCCTTCTTGGAGGCGCCGGTGTGCTTCATGAACGGCTCGGCGATCTGCCGGCCCACCGTGTAGTACGGCGAGAGCGCGGTGAGCGGGTCCTGGAAGATCATCGCGGCCTTGTTGCCGCGCAGCTTCTCAAGCTCCGACTCCTTGGCGGTGGTCAGCTCCTGGCCCTCCAGGAGGATCTCGCCCTCGATGGTGGTGAACATCGGGTTGTGCAGCCCGAGGATCGTCAGGTTGGTGACGGACTTGCCGGAACCGGACTCACCCACGATGCCGAGCGTCCTGCCGCGCTCCAGGTCGAAGGAGAGTCCGTCGACGGCCTTCACGACGCCGTCCTCGGTCTTGAAGCTGACGTGCAGATCCCGCACCGAGAGGAAGGTGTCCGCGTCGGCCGGTACGGGGGCGCCGGCTTCCTTGGTCAAAGTGGTCACGAAAGTGCTCCTATTACCCGGTGTCTCCGGCCTACGACAACCGCACGCGCGGGTCGATGAAGGCGTAGCAGGCGTCGACGACGATGTTGCACAGCAGGATCATGGCGGCGGAGAACAGCATCACGCCCAGCAGCAGCGGCAGATCGCTGAACTGCACGGACTGCACCGCGAGCATGCCCAGGCCGGGCAGTCCGAAGGTGTACTCCGTGATGATGGCACCGCCCAGGAGGGAGCCGAGGTCGATGCCGAAGATGGTGACGATCGGGATCAGCGAGCCGCGCCAGGCGTAGCGGAAGAAGACGTACTTGCGGGACATGCCCTTGGCGCGGGCGGTCCGTACGTGCTCCTCCTGGAGCTGTTCGATCATCGACGAGCGCGCCATACGGGTGTACTGCGAGGCGAAGATCGTGGACAGCACGACCCACGGGATGATCAGCCCGGAGAACCAGGTGATCGGGTCCGAGGTGAAGTTGTTGTAGGCGGGCTTGTCGAAGATGTGCGTCTGGTAGACGAGGGCGGCCAGGGCCAGCGGGCCGAGGAAGTAGATCTGCAGCGAGCTGATCACCATCGATCCGGCGGTGACCGTCTTGTCGAGCAGCGTGCCCCGTCGCCAGGCGGCGACCATGCCGGTGCCCAGACCGATGATCAGGAAGACGACCGCTGCACCCAGCGTCAGCGACACCGTGGTGGGCAGCCGGTCCATCATGGTCGCCCAGACCTGGTCGTTGGTGTGGTACGAGTACCCGAAGCAGGGGGCGGGGCAGGGGCCCTGGGCGAACTTGTCGCTGCCGAAGAGCAGGTTGTGCAGGAAGATGCCGTACTGCTCGGGGATCGACTTGTCGAGGCCGAGCACATGGTGGATGTTCGCGAGGCTCTGCGGGTTGCACGTCTTGCCGCACATCAGAAGCGCCGGGTCACGCGGCATCCCGAAGAACAGCAGGAACGTCACGATGCTCAGCAGGAACAGAATGACGACGGCACCGAGGAACCGGCGGACGAGGAAGCGCAGCATGCGAGGGGCTTTCTGACGTCGGCGAGCCGGGCGGTACCCGGTGCGTCGCCGCTCTTCGCGAGCTCACGCACCGGGTACCGGTCGGACAGGTGGGGTTACTTGATGTAGAGGCGACGCGGGTCGATGCCGCCGATCACGTCGTCGTAGACGAGGCCGCCGACCTTGGAGCCGGCGATCTGGACCTGCTTGTAGTAGATGGTCGGGACGGCGTTGATGACGTCCTTGGCCAGGTACTGGTCGATCTTCTCCCAGGCCTCGGCCGACTTGACCGGGTCCGAGATCTTGTTCGCGGCGTCGATGTCGGCGTTGACCTTGGGGTCGTTGACGTGCGAGTAGTTCGGCGAACCGTCGGCGATCGCGCGACCGTCGAACAGCGGCGGGATCACGGTCGAGGCGGACGGCCAGTCGGCTCCCCAGGCGGAGGCGTAGATGTCGTAGTTGTTGTTGACCTTGCCGACCTGGTCGTAGTACGTCTCGGCCGGGATGTCCTGGCGCTGGACGTTGAAGCCGGCCTTGGTCAGGGCGGCGGCGATGGCCGTGGAGTACTGCTGTCCCTCGGGCGTGTTCTGGTAGCCGTAGGTCAGCTTCAGACCGACCTTGCCGGCCTTCTTCAGCAGCGCCTTGGCCTTGGCCGCGTCACCGCCGGGGTTCTTCTTCTTGCCCCACGGGTCGAAGGAGGCGTCGTAGCCGCTGACGGTCGGGCTGATGAAGCCGCCGGCGACCTCCGCGGCGGCGCTGCCGCCGAAGGCGCGGATGATCGGGGTGATCGGCAGCGCGTAGGCGATGGCCTCACGGACCGTCTTGTCCTTGAGCGCCGGGTGCGACTGGTTGATGTTGATCTGGCCGACGTAGGGCTGGTAGCCGGCGACCGTACGGGCCTTGATGGCCGCGTCCCCGCCGAGGACCTTGGCGATGTTGCCCGCGTCCACCGAGTTGTTGAAGCTGATGCCGGCCTGGTCGGCACCGGTGTCCGCGAGGAGGGCCTTGGTGGAGTCCTCGTACTGGCTGTTGAACGTGAAGTTCATCTGGTTCACGTACTGGTTGCGGATCGGGTCCGTCTTCGGGTCCCAGTTGGGGTTCTTGACCAGGACCATCGACTTGCCGGACTTGAACGACTGGATCTTGTACGGGCCCGTGGTCAGCGGGGCCTTGTCGTACTTCTCCTTCGTGTCGCCCTTCTTGGAGACGACGTCGTAGCCCGCCATGGCCAGCGCGTACGGCAGGTCCGGGTGCGGCGTCTTGAACTTGAAGATGATGGTCTTGGCGTCCGGCGTCTCCAGGACGCTGTCCGGCAGGTGCTTGCCCTTGTAGGGGCCGTCCGGCAGCAGCTTGCGGTAGTCGGAGCCCGTGGTGTCGGCCATCCACTGCTGTATGTAGGTGGGGCCCTGGTTGATGAAGGACGCGAAGAGCCGCTCGAAGGTCTGGCGGAAGTCCGCGGACGTGATCGGGGACCCGTCGGAGAACTTGATGCCGTCCTTGAGGGTGTACTTCCAGGTCTTGCCGCCGTCCGTGGTGGTACCGGAGTCGGTGGCGAGGTCGCCGACGACCTCGTGCTTGCTGCCGTCGCTGCTGGTCGACTTGTAGCCGGTGAGGCCTCTGTGGATCAGCGTGGCGAGCGAACCCTCGTCGGAGACGTAGATCTGCCCCGGGTCGAGGTGCGCGTAGGAGTCACGCTGGAGCACCTCGAGGGTGCCGCCCGCCTTGGCACCCGGCACGGCCGCGGCCGGACCCTGGGAGTCCGCCGCGTCGCCGAACTTGATGGACGACTGCTGCCGCTTGGCGTTCTGCTGGTCCTTCTTCTCGTTGTCGCTGGCGTTGCTGCCGCCCTTGCTGCAGCCGGTGAGCACGAGTGCTCCGGCCGCGAGCACCGAGAGCGCGGCGTAAGTCTGGCGTCCGCCCCTACTCATCACTGAAGTCTCCACCCATCTGTGTGTCGCCTGATGCGAAGAAAATTGCTGTGCGTATCCGGGCGAGGACGCCCAAACTCTCGGTCAGCGAGCCGACTTGGGATCGAAGGCGTCCCGGACCGAGTCCCCGAGCAGGTTGAACGCGACGACGAAGATGACCATCGAGACGCCGGGGAAGATCATGTAAGTGATGTCGTTCTGCAGCACGAGCTCGGTCGACGCCTTGGAGAACATCTGACCCCAGTCGGGGGTCGGTTCGACGATGCCGACACCGAGGAACGACAGTCCCGCCTCGATCGTGACGAAGCTGGGGAGCATGTACGTGGCCTGCACCAGCAGGGGTGTCACCACGTTCGGCAGGATCTCCTTGCGGATGATCCGCCAGGGCGAGGCACCGCTCACCTTGGCCGCCTCGATGAACTCCCGCTCCCTCAGGGCGAGTGTCGTGCCGCGCAGGATCCGGGCGAGGCTCATCCAGCCGAGCACCCACTGCACGATGATCAGGGCTAGCACCCGCACATAGGTCGGTGTCTCGTCCCGCGGGCTGACGAAGAGCGAGACCACCACGGGCATGCTGGCGATGAAGAACAGCTGCGAGGGGAAGGCCAGCAGGAAGTCGATGACCCGGCCGATCGCGTAGTCCGTCCTGCCACCGATGTAGCCGGCCGTGATGCCGAGCAGGATGCCGGTCACGACCACCGCGACGGTGACCGCCACCGAGATCATCAGCGAGGTGCGGATGCCGTAGATCAGCTTGGTGAACACGTCGTAGCCGTTGCCCGGTTCGAGCCCGAACCAGAACTGGCTGCTGATGCCGCCGTTGGGCTGCACCGGCACACCCGCGCTGTCGAACAGCTCCGGCCGTTCGTCGGCGTAGATGGTGTACGGGTCCTTGCCGTACAGCTTCGAGATCAGCGGCGCCGCCAGCGCGACCACGAAGTAGAAGATCACGATGAGCGCCGAGATCACGCCGGTGCGGTCGCGTTTGAAGCGGATCCACATCAACTGGCCGGGCGAACGCCCCTCCAGTTTCTGGTCCTCGGGCTTGGCGGGGGGCTGCGGTGCGCCGTCGACGACGACCGACGTACCGCCGCCCTCAACATCGATGGGACTTGTCACGGTTTATCCATTTCACGGATGCACGGGTGTAGGTGAGCCGGGTAGAGGAAGAGCGGGAAACCCGCAGTCGGACGCGCGTAGGCGTAAGGACGCACTAAACGGCCGGCAAAATCCTCAGAATGAACCGCTGCACGAACCGATGTTCGCGTCACCGCACATGGGGCTCCTCCTCATGACTCCACGTGTTCACCAACAAGAGGGGGCGCGTGTCTGTCCTCCGACACCCCTGACGGAGAGTCAGACACCCCCTGGTGCTCGTGAGTCGGCGCCGTCCCCACGGCGCGAGACCCATTGACCCGAGCGCTACGCGGCTAACTATCTGCCATGAGCCAGGGGCCGACCACAGTCTTCAAATCTCAATTCGGTCACAGCTGACGCGTACATCTTCCAAAAACTGGACAAACCGTTCGGGACAAGATGGCCACGAAACGGACGTGTTACATGGCTATCGGGCGCAGCGGTCCGTATTCCGGACGTGAACCCGCCGAAAATGGGTTGCGAAAAGCCCGGGCACCCCCAAGCTGGGGGCACCCGGGCTCAAGCGGCCTTCGGTCAGCCGTGCTTGGCGCGGCTCGCGGCGCGGGCCCGCTCGCGGGCGTCCAGGTTCACCTTGCGGATGCGAACGGCCTCCGGGGTGACCTCCACGCACTCGTCGTCGCGGCAGAACTCCAGCGACTGCTCCAGCGAGAGCTTGCGCGGCGGAACGATCGACTCGGACACGTCGGCCGTGGACGACCGCATGTTGGTGAGCTTCTTCTCCTTGGTGATGTTGACGTCCATGTCGTCCGCGCGCGAGTTCTCGCCGACGATCATGCCCTCGTACACCTCGGTGCCCGGCTCGACGAACAGCACGCCGCGCTCCTGGAGGTTCGTCATCGCGAAGGCGGTGACGGCGCCGGCGCGGTCGGCGACCAGGGAGCCGTTGTTACGGGTCTGGAGCGTGCCGAACCAGGGCTCGAAGCCCTCGTGGATGGAGTGCCCGATGCCGGTGCCGCGGGTCTGCGTCAGGAACTCGGTCCGGAACCCGATGAGACCGCGGGAGGGCACCACGAACTCCATACGGACCCAGCCCGAGCCGTGGTTCGACATGTTGTCCATACGGCCCTTGCGGACGCCCATGAGCTGCGTGACGGCGCCCATGTGCTCCTCGGGCACGTCGATCGTCATGCGCTCGACGGGCTCGTAGACCTTGCCGTCGACGTCCTTGGTGACGACCTGGGGCTTGCCGATGGTCAGCTCGAAGCCCTCCCGGCGCATGGTCTCCACCAGGATGGCGAGCGCCAGCTCACCACGGCCCTGGACCTCCCAGGCGTCCGGACGGTCGGTCTCCAGCACGCGCAGCGAGACGTTGCCGACGAGTTCGCGGTCCAGGCGGTCCTTGACCTGACGGGCGGTGACCTTGCGGTCCTTGACGGCCGCCTTGTTGTCGGCGCCCTTGCCGGTGCCGCCACGGCCCACCAGCGGCGAGGTGTTGGTGCCGATGGTCATGGAGATCGCGGGCTCGTCGACCGTGATCAGCGGCAGCGGGATCGGGTTCTCGGGGTCCGCGAGGGTCTCGCCGATCATGATGTCGGAGATACCCGCGACGGCACAGATGTCACCCGGGCCGGCCACCTCGGCGGGCTTGCGGGTGAGCGCCTCGGTCATCAGCAGCTCGGAGATGCGCACGTTGCTGACGGAACCGTCACGCTTGATCCAGGCGACGGTCTGGCCCTTGCGCAGCTCGCCCTGCTCGACGCGGAGCAGCGCGATACGGCCGAGGAAGTTGTCGGCGTCCAGGTTGGTGACGTGCGCCTGGAGCGGGGCCTGCTCGTCGTACGTCGGGGCCGGGATGTGCTGGAGGATCGTCGAGAAGAACGGCTCCAGGCTGGTGGAGTCCGCCGGGACCGTGCCGTTCTCGGGCTTGGTCAGCGAGGCGATGCCGTCACGGCCGCAGGCGTAGACGATCGGGAACTCGATCTGCTCCTCGTCCGCGTCCAGGTCGAGGAAGAGGTCGTAGGTCTCGTTGACGACCTCGTCGATCCGGGAGTCCGGGCGGTCCGTCTTGTTGATACACAGGATGACGGGCAGCCGCTGCTGGAGCGCCTTGCGCAGCACGAAGCGGGTCTGCGGGAGCGGGCCCTCGGAGGCGTCGACGAGGAGGACGACCCCGTCCACCATCGACAGACCGCGCTCGACCTCGCCGCCGAAGTCGGCGTGGCCGGGGGTGTCGATGATGTTGATGGTGATGACGTCCCCCCCGTCCTTGGGGTGGTACTTCACCGCCGTGTTCTTGGCGAGGATCGTGATGCCCTTCTCACGCTCCAGGTCGTTCGAGTCCATCATGCGGTCGTCGACGCCTTCGAGCTGGTGAGCGGCAAAGGCACCGGCCTGCTTCAGCATGCCGTCGACGATGGTCGTCTTGCCGTGGTCGACGTGGGCGACGATGGCGACGTTGCGGATGTCGTGGCGCGTGGCCATGTGTGGCGTACTCCCGGAGTGTGAGGAAGGGGCCGGCGCGTACATCTGTGTTACGCGGACCCTGCCGGGCTGTACACGCCACGGCCTTACCCCATGGTACGGGGCCGTCACGGCGGCGGCTCGCCGGGCGGCCGGGGTCAGGCGTTCCGGGTGGCCGGCGAACCCGGTTCACAGGAGCGCCGGGCGGCTTGGCGGGCGATCCGGGTGTCGACGGATTCGTCGCAGGAGAGGCTGCCCTGCAGGTCGACCGTCCAGTTCCGCGCGTGACCCGTGGTGGTCCGGCCGCCGGGGCAGGTGTGGCGGAAGTCGCCCTCCCATTCCCGGACCGCGGCGAACTCCACGACCGCGCCCGGGCCCGACACCTTGGAGAAACGGTTGTCCAGGTTCGGGGCCTTCTGGTGCACGTCCGTGAAGGACCAGCTCTCGCCGACCACCCCGGCAAGCGTGGTGATGTACAGCCGCTCGATGGGGTTCGGGGTGTCAATGGTGCGGCCGTCGCTCACGTCCGGCGCGGACACACCGGTGAGCCGGTCCGTCCTCTTTGTGCCGGACCAGCTGAAGGTGCCGTCGGCGCAGGCCTTCGCCACGGCCGGTGCAGTGCTCCCTACGGCGCCCGCGGCCGGTGCAGTGCTCCCTACGGCGCCCCCGGCGTTCCCGGTCGTGCACCCGGCGAGCCCCGCCACGACCGCCGAGGCCAACGCCGCAGCCCACATCCCCCGCGCCGTCTCCCTCATGTGCCGCCCCCGTGTTCCCCACGCAAGGGCGTCCGGCGCCCGCCGCATGATCAGTGGTCGACTCATGCTGCGGGCGCCGGACGCGTACGGCAAGCGTTTTGAGCTGTTCCTGAGCCGGCTCCCCGTCAGCCGTTCGGCGAGGCGCTCGCGGACGGCTTCGCGCCCTTTCTCAGGAAGCCCATGTCCTCGTACACAGGGGTCTGGAAGCCGAAGGCGCCCGCGTTCACGACGTCCTTCCTCGCGGCTGTCAGCTGGGGCCGCTGGTAGAGGGGGATCGATCCGGCCGCCGCCCAGATGCGTGAGTCGGCCTTGCGCAGCAGCGCGTGGTTCTCGTCGTCGTCCAGCGCGGCCGACGCCTGGTCGAACAGCTGGTCCACCTGGTCGGTCCCGACGCGCGTGTAGTTCTGCTCGACGTTCAGGGAGCCGTCCGCGGCCGGCACCGGCTTGGCGTAGATCGGCCGGGCGTCGGTCGCGGGGAAGGCCGACGCGGGCCACGAGTACAGCGCCAGGTCGTACTCCCCGGACGCGATGTGGTCCTTGAAGTAGCTGTCGTCGGGCACCTTGGTGATCTCGGTACGGATCCCGACCCGCTCCAGCATCCGCGCGATCCGGTCGGCGACCGTGCGGAGGGTCTCGGAGCCCGGGCCCGACGGGATCACGAACCGGAGGTCCAGCGGCTTTCCGCCCTTGGCCAGCATCCCGCTCGACGCACCCGCCGGAGCGGCCGTGCCCCTGGGCGCGTACGCACCCGGCGCCCCCTGCCTGTCCCAGTACCGCTTGCCGTCCGCGAGGTGCTTGGCGCCGTCCTCGGCGTCGTGCTCCCTGGGGTGGTCGCCCTTGTTGTCCTCACCGACGATGTACGTCCCGTCGTCACTCCCGGACCGGTCGTCGTCCTTCTTGCCGTCGGTGTCCTTCCTGCCGTCGGTGTGCTTCTTGCCACCGGAGTCCTTCTCGCCCTCGTCCTCGGCCCCGGCGGCCTTGCTGCCCTTCTTCTCCTCCTTGACCGGACCGCCCCGCACCCACCCGGCGTCCGCGAGCAGCGCCTCCGCCTCCGCGGTGTCCTGGCCGCCGAGCGAACCGCTGTTGTCGGCGTAGGCGGCCTGTCCGGAGAGGGCGAGGTGGCTGCCGACCGGCTTGGCGGGCAGGCCGAGCGGCTTGAGGACGAGCGCGGCGAGCGCCGCCCGGTCCAGGGCGCGGGCCACCGCCCGGCGGACGCGCTCGTCGGCGAGGGGGCCCTCGGAGCCGTTGAGGGCCAGCTGGGTGTAGGCGGGCTCCAGCGACTTGCGGACCTCGAAGCCGCGCAGGGCCTCCTGCTGCTTGTCGTACGCGGCGATCTTCCGCTGCTGCCTCTTCTTGACGGCGAGCCGGCCGCCGCCGGGGCCCAGCAGCGGGGAGGAGCCCTGGAGCGGGGTGCCCGTGCCCTTGGCGCGGCCCGCGAGGTCGATGCGTGTGGCGTCGTCGGGGTCGATCTCGGCGAGGTCCAGCTTCCCGTCGGCCAGCGCGGTGGCCCGCTTGTCGCGCGGTACGGCGACCAGGTCGATCTCGGAGAGCTTGGCGGGCCGGCCCCACCAGCGGGGGTTGCGGACGAGGGTGACCCGGTCGTCCTTCTTGTCGACCTTCTTGACCGAGAACGGTCCCGCGGTGACCTTGAGCGCCCGTCGCGCCCCGTCGTTGAAGGAGTCCGGGGTGCCCATGACGTCCTTCGGGTACAGCGGCGAGAAGAGGGAGCGCCAGTCGGCGTACGGCCGTGAGAAGGTCACCTTGACCTGGAGGTCGCTCGCCCCGCGCTCGACCTTCTCGATGCGGTCGTAGCCGGCGTTGCGGGCGGTCCAGTAGGCGCTGTCCTTGCCGGACAGGGCGCGCCACTGGGCGGCGAAGTCGGCGGCGCCGATCTCCCGGCCGTCGCTCCAGACGGCCTGCTGGTTCAGCTTGTAGACCACGACCTGCTTGGGCTTGGTCTCGACGACCTTGGCGGACTCCAGGTAGTCGGCGTCGCGCACCGGCCGGCCCTCGGCGTCCATCCGGTACATCGACGGCAGCACGGCCTGCGCGACCCGGGCGCCGGTGGCGTCGGCGTCCGCCTGGAAGGTGTTCAGCGTCTCCGGCACGTCGTCGACGGCCCACCGCAGCGTGCCGCCGTCGGCGATCAGGGCCCGGCCGGCGGGGAGGATGTCCTGCCCGGCGAGCGGTCTGCCCGCCTTGTCGTCGGAGCCGCAGCCCGAGAGCAGGGGCACCGCGAGCGCGCCCGCGGTCAGGAAGGCGACCGATCGCAGCACAGCGCGCGGTCCGACACGGTCGTAGGACATCTCTGCTACCTCCGGGGAGCCGCTCCCGCCAGTGAGCCGGATAAAAGGGTTTCTGTTCACGTTTGGCGGTATTTTGGAGTTGATCAGATCTACGGCCCCACTGAAGAGGAAAGGGTTCGCCGACCGGGGACGACACGGCGGCACGGGCGGACAAGGCCACCCACCCGGCGCAACGTGCGCCCCCGGCGCACAAGAAGCGCGTGCGAGCGTGCACTGGAGGCGTGCAATCCGCCAATCGCTGCACATCCCTTCCCACCGACAGGTGTGACGCGCAACACTCGCAGGCGCATGAACGTTGCCGCCTAGGGCCGTCGGCCCATGGAAGTGAGGTCACGTCATGTCCGTGCAAGACGACCTGACGTCAGTGCAGCGCTGCCTCGACGACCTGTCCCGGTCGGTGGGCCGCCTGGAACAGCAGCTCGGCAGCACCAACCTGGACATGCGCCGGGTCCGCGCCGACGCCGACCACCTGCGCGAGAGCGTCCAGCTCCTGCGCGCGGCGGCGACGGTGCAGGCCGCGCCCCGCAAGCCCGAACTCGTCCCCATCCCCGACCAGCCGTACGACGACGCTCTGTGGACGGACACCGACGACGAGGGTCTCGGCGCGCACCACGGGCACAAGCACCGCTGAGCGCCCCCCGACACCGACCGGAGTCATGAGTTGGCCACTGGTACGGAACCACATCTGAACAGCGGCGGCGTGAGAACCGGCACGCGCGCCGCGATCGACGCCCCGCATCTGCGCACCGACCGCTGGTGGCTGGCGCCCGCCGCCACCGCGGCCGGTCTGCTCGCCTTCATCGTCTACTCGACGTGGCGGGCCTTCGCCAACGCGGACTACTACTCGGCGCCGTACGTCTCGCCGTTCTACTCGCCGTGTCTGGCGGAGAACTGCAAGAACATGCCCTCGGGCCCCAACGCCGACCTCTTCGGCAGCTGGTGGGCGATCTCCCCGGCGATCATCATCCTGATCTTCCCGCTGGGCTTCCGCCTGACCTGCTACTACTACCGCAAGGCCTACTACCGGGGCTTCTGGGCCTCGCCCCCGGCCTGCGCGGTCGCCGAACCGCACAAGAAGTACACCGGTGAGACCCGCTTCCCGCTGATCCTGCAGAACATCCACCGCTACTTCTTCTACGCGGCGCTCCTCGTGGCGGGCGTGCTGACCTACGACACCGTGCTGTCCTTCCGCGACACGCACGAGAACTGGGGCCACATGGGCCTCGGCACCGTCGTCTTCCTGGTCAACATCACGCTGATCTGGGCGTACACGCTCTCCTGCCACTCCTGCCGGCACATCGTCGGCGGCAAGCTCAGACACTTCTCCAAGCACCCCGTGCGCTACAAGGCATGGCAGTTCGTCGGGAAGCTCAACGCCCGGCACATGCTGCTCGCCTGGGCGTCGTTGGTGAGCGTGGCGCTCGCCGACTTCTACGTCTATCTGATCGCGTCCGGTGCCTTCGACGATCCGCGCTTCTTCTGACTGAGATGAGTGGGGCCTTCTGATGTCCGTGGTCGACCGCCAGGAGTGGGACGTCGTCGTGGTCGGTGCCGGGGGCGCGGGCCTCCGCGCCGCCATCGAGGCACGTGAGCGAGGCGCCCGTACGGCAGTGATCTGCAAGTCCCTGTTCGGCAAGGCGCACACCGTGATGGCCGAGGGCGGCATCGCCGCGGCGATGGCGAACGCCAACGAGCACGACAACTGGCAGGTCCACTTCCGCGACACCATGCGCGGCGGCAAGTTCCTCAACCAGTGGCGGATGGCGGAGCTGCACGCCCAGGAGGCCCCCCAGCGGGTCTGGGAGCTGGAGACCTGGGGCGCGCTCTTCGACCGCACCAAGGACGGCCGTATCTCGCAGCGCAACTTCGGCGGCCACGAGTACCCGCGCCTCGCGCACGTCGGCGACCGCACGGGCCTGGAGCTGATCCGCACCCTCCAGCAGAAGATCGTCTCCCTGCAGCAGGAGGACAAGAAGGAGACCGGCGACTACGAGTCGCGGCTGAAGGTCTTCCAGGAGTGCACGGTCACCCGGATCCTCAAGGACGGCTCGCGGGTCTCCGGTGTCTTCGCGTACGAGCGCGAGACCGGCCGTTTCTTCGTCCTGGAAGCGCCCGCCGTGGTGATCGCGACCGGTGGCATCGGCAAGTCCTTCAAGGTCACGTCCAACTCGTGGGAGTACACGGGCGACGGCCACGCGCTGGCGCTGCTGGCCGGCGCGCCCCTGCTGAACATGGAGTTCGTGCAGTTCCACCCGACGGGGATGGTCTGGCCGCCGTCGGTCAAGGGCATCCTGGTCACCGAGTCCGTGCGGGGCGACGGCGGAGTGCTGCGCAACTCCGACGGGAAACGCTTCATGTTCGACTACGTCCCCGACGTCTTCAAGGAGAAGTACGCCGAGTCGGAGGAGGAGGGCGACCGCTGGTACGAGGACCCGGACAACAACCGGCGTCCGCCGGAGCTGCTGCCGCGTGACGAGGTCGCCCGGGCGATCAACTCCGAGGTGAAGGCGGGCCGTGGCTCGCCGCACGGCGGGGTCTTCCTCGATGTGTCCACCCGTATGCCGGCCGAGGTCATCAAGCGCCGGCTCCCGTCCATGTACCACCAGTTCAAGGAGCTGGCGGACGTCGACATCACGGCGGAGGCGATGGAGGTCGGGCCGACCTGCCACTACGTGATGGGCGGTATCGCGGTCGAGTCGGACACGGCGGCGGCGCGCGGGGTGCCCGGCCTGTTCGCGGCCGGCGAGGTCGCGGGCGGTATGCACGGCTCCAACCGGCTGGGCGGCAACTCCCTGTCCGACCTGCTGGTGTTCGGCCGCCGGGCGGGCTGGCACGCGGCCGAGTACGCGACCGGAGCGCCGGGCGGCCGGCCGGCCGTGGACGACGTACAGGTGGACGCGGCGGCGGCGGAGGCACTGCGGCCGTTCTCCGCGGAGGGCCCGGCGCCGGGCGAGGAGGACGGCCGGCCCCCGGAGAACCCGTACACCCTCCACCAGCAGCTCCAGCAGACCATGAACGACCTCGTCGGCATCATCCGCCGCGAGGGCGAGATGGAGCAGGCCCTGGAGAAGCTGGCGGATCTTCGCGTACGAGCGCGCCGGGCCGGGGTCGAGGGCCACCGCCAGTTCAACCCGGGCTGGCACCTGGCGCTGGACCTGCGCAACATGCTGCTGGTCAGCGAGTGCGTGGCCCGGGCGGCGCTGGAGCGCACCGAGTCGCGCGGCGGCCACACCCGCGAGGACCACCCGACGATGGACCGCAAGTGGCGCAACGTCAACCTGCTCTGCGCGCTCACCGACCCGACGGGAGGTCTGGCGGCGACGGACCCGGTCCGCGGCCAGATCGCCCTCACCCGCGAGACCACCGAACCCATCCGCGCCGACCTGCTCGCCCTCTTCGACAAGGAAGAGCTGGTCAAGTACCTCGCCGAAGAGGAGCTGTACGAGTGAGCAGCTACGAGGCCCGCTTCAAGGTGTGGCGGGGTGATGTCAAGGGCGGTGGCCTGGAGGACTTCGAGGTCGAGGTCAACGACGGCGAGGTGGTGCTCGACATCATCCACCGTCTCCAGGCCACCCAGGCCCCCGACCTGGCCGTCCGCTGGAACTGCAAGGCGGGCAAGTGCGGTTCGTGCTCGGCGGAGATCAACGGCCGCCCGCGGCTGATGTGCATGACGCGGATGTCGGTGTTCACACGGGAGGAGACGATCACGGTCACTCCCCTGCGCGCCTTCCCGGTCGTACGGGACCTGGTGACCGACGTCGGCTTCAACTACGCCAAGGCCCGCGAGGTCCCGGCGTTCGTGCCGCCGGAGGGGGTGGGTCCCGGCGAGTACCGGATGATGCAGGAGGACGTGGACCGCTCGCAGGAGTTCCGCAAGTGCATCGAGTGCTTCCTGTGCCAGGACACCTGCCATGTCGTCCGCGACCACGAGGAGAACAAGCCGGCGTTCGCCGGGCCGCGCTTCCTGATGCGGGTCGCGGAACTGGACATGCATCCGCTGGACGCGGCCGGCGAGAGCGGCCTCGACCGCAAGAAGACCGCCCAGGACGAACACGGCCTCGGCTACTGCAACATCACCAAGTGCTGCACGGAGGTCTGCCCCGAGGGCATCAAGATCACCGACAACGCGCTGATCCCCTTGAAGGAACGGGCCGTCGACCGCAAGTACGACCCGTTGGTGTGGCTGGGCTCGAAGATCAGGAGACGCTCGGCGGCGGACTGAATCCGCCCGCCCGGGCTCTTCGCGGTCCGGTCCGCTCCCCTGCCCCGCCGCCGCCCGGTCGCGCCGGTGTATTCGTGCCCATACGCTCCGGAATGTGACGTCATCCTTGATCCGGGGCCGGCCGCGGCGGGGTTCCCGGGCTGAGATATCCGTGCGGGTCGCGCACACGCTGGTCGGTGGGCTGGCCGGAGTGGTGTGGCTGGTGCTGCCGGGGATGACGGTCGGCCATGACGTCCCGGCCGCGCAGACACGGGCGCGGACGGCCGCGGTGGAGGACGAGACGTCGGGCGCGGATCTGGTGCTGCCGTTGGCCGTGGTGGGCGCGGCGGGGGCGCTCGCCGGGTACGGCTATGTGCGGCGCACACGGAGGGCGCGGACGCGGACCACCCCGGGTGGTGGCAGCGCCGCCGCGGGAGCCGCCGTACCACCGCCCCTCACCGGACCGGACGAGCGGGCACGGGCGCTGCTCGTGGAGGCCGACGACTGGGTGCGGACCAGCCGCGAGGAGCTCGGGTTCGCCGAGGCGGGCGCCGGGACCGAGGCCGTCGCCCCCTTCGCCCGGGCCCTGCGGGACGCCGAGGCCGAGCTGGCGGCCGCCTTCCGGATACGGCGGCGGTACGACGACGGAGTCCCCGAGGACGAGGCGTCCCGGCTGCATGTGCTCGCCGGGATCGTGGGGCGGTGCCAGGAGGCCGGACGGCGGCTGGACGCGGAGGCGGACGGCTTCGACCGGCTGCGGGCGCTGGAGGGCCCCGGGACGGGACGGGCGCTGGCTCTCGCGGAGACCCGCTTCCGGGAGCTCGCGGCACGCGCGGGCGGCGCGGCGGCGACCGTGGACGGCCTCAGCGAGCGGTACGGCTCCTCCGCCGTCGCCCCCGTCACCGGTCATGTGGAACAGGCCAAGGACCGGCTGGTGCAGGCCACCACCCGGCTCAACCAGGCCCGCCAGTCCGCCGACATGGGTGAGGCGGCCGCGGCGGTGCACCATCTGCGCGCCGCCGAGACCGCGACAGCCCAGGCCGCGGAGCTGGTGGACGGCGTCGACCGTCTCGCCGTCGACCTGGCTTCCGCCGCCGCCCTGGTCCCGGCCGCGCTCACCGGCGCGGAGGCGGTCCTCGCCCGGACGCCGGACACGGCCCACGCAGACCCCGTCCTGGCCGCCGTACGAGAGGAACTGACCGCCGGGCCCTACGACCCCCTGGGCGCCCTGCGTCGTGTCGTACGGGCCGTCGGGGCCGTGGACGGGGTCCTGTCGGCGGCCGGGCTGCTGGTGGCCCGCGACTCCGTCAGCGGCACGGACGGCTTCATATCCGTGCACCGGACGGCCGTGCGCAGCGCGGCCCGCATCCAGCTCGCGGAGGCACGACGCCTCCTGACGACCGACCCCGTGACGGCCGACGCCCTGGCTCGCCGGGCACGGGAAGTGGCCGAACAGGACGTCCGCACCCACGGTCACCGGACCGAGGACCCGCCGACGGCCTTCGGCGGGCCCCGCACCCGGCAGCGAACGGCCTCCCTCAGAACAGACTGAGCAGGGCCTCCGCGGGATCCGTCAGCCCCGTCTCCCCGTCCGGCAACGGCAGTTCGAACCACACCGTCTTCCCGCGCGGAGTGCGACGCGAGCCCCACGCGGCGCTCAGCAGGCCGACCAGCTGAAGACCACGCCCGCCCTCGTCCGTGTCCCGCGCCCGCCGGCGCCGGGGCTGGACGAGGCCCGAGTCCCAGACCTCGCACACAAGGGTCCGGTCCAGCAGCAGCCGTAGTCTGATCTCGCCCTCGCCGTACCGCAGAGCGTTCGTGACCAGCTCGCTGACGAGCAGCTCCGTCGTGTCGACGAGCGGTTCGAGGTCCCAGGAGAGCAACTGCCCGCGGGCGTACTCCCGCGCCCGCCCCACGCTCCGCGGCTCCCGCGGCAGCGTCCAGTCGCCGACCGAGTTCGCCGGCAGCCCCTGCACCCGGGCCATCAGCAACGCGATGTCGTCCTCGCCGTGATGGGTGTCGAGGGTGTTGAGGACGTGGTCGCAGACGTCCTCCAGGGGGCGGGCGGGATCGGTCAGGGCGCCGACGAACGCCTGGAGGCCCTCGTCCAGCGGGTGGTCGCGGGATTCGACCAGTCCATCCGTGTAGAGCGCCAACAGTGCGCCTTCGGGTAGTTCGACCTCCACCTCCTCGAAGGGCTCGCCGCCGACGCCCAGCGGCATGCCCGGCGGCACGTCGAGCATCAGCGCGTCCTCGCCGGGTTCGACCAGGACGGGCGGCAGATGGCCCGCGTTGGCGAACGTGCAGCGCCGGGTGACGGAGTCGTAGACGGCGTAGACGCAGGTCGCGAGGTACACCTCGGAGAGGTCCGCCTCGCGCGGGCGGCGGGCCGCGCGGGTCGCCTGCTGGACGCCGCCCGGTGCGCCGAGGCCCCGCGCGATCTCGTCCAACGCGCTGAGCACCTCCGCCGGTTCGAGGTCCAGCAGGGCGAGGGTCCTGACCGCCGACCGCAGTTCGCCCATCGCGACGGCCGCGCGCAGACCGCGGCCCATCACGTCCCCGACCACCAACGCCGTACGGTGGCCGGGCAGTTCGATGACGTCGAACCAGTCGCCGCCGACCTCGCTGGGGCGGTCGGAGGAGGAGTTGCCGGGCAGATAGCGGCAGGCGATGTCCAGCCCGGAGGCGACCGGGTCGCCGGGCGGGAGGAGGGAGCGCTGCAGTATCAACGCCCGCTCGTGCTCGCGGCGGTACAGCCGCGCGTTGTCGATGCAGACGGCCGTGCGGGCCGCCAACTCCACGGCCAGATCCCGGTCCCGCTCCCCGAACGGCTCGCTGCCCTTGGTACGGGCGAACTGCACGAGTCCTACGACGGTGTCGTGGGCGACCATCGGCACGGCCAGCGTGGACTGGACGAGGCCGCCCTCCTCGGCGGGGACCAGCTGGGGGCGGGCGGTGCGCAGGGCGTCCGCGCAGGGCGAGTTGAAGGGGAAGTGGTGGACCGCGCCGACCGAGACCGGCGGTCCCGAGCCGATGAACGGGGCGTCGGAGACCGCGCTGGCGAACGCGACCCGGCGCAGCTCCGCGCTGCCGTCGGCCAGGCCCGGCGGGGTCTCGTCGCCGGCCAGCAGGCCCTGGTAGAGGTCGACCGTGGCGAGGTCGCAGAAGCCGGGGACGACGACGTCGAGGAGTTCGCGGGCCGTGGTCTCCAGGTCGAGGGAGTTGCCGATGCGGGCGCCGGCCTCGTTGAGAAGGGCGAGATTGCGCCGCGCTGCGGCCGCTTCCCGGGCCGCGGCACGCCGTGAGGTGATGTCGGTTCCGAGCCAGGCGATGCCGATGGGGCGGCCGGAACCGCTGTGCACGCGGTAGAGGTTGATGGACCAGTGCCGGCGCTCCTCGGAGCCCGGTACGAAGCCGGTGACGTGCATGTCCGTGATGGAGTCGCCGGTCTCCAGGACCCGGCGGAGGGTCGCGGTGACCCGCTCGGCCTCCGGGCTGCGCAGATAGTCGTGCACTCCACGGCCGCGGTGGTCGTCCGGCGAGGAGCCGAAGGCGCCGCCGAAGGTGTTGGCGAACTGCTGGTTGGCGCGGCGGACCCGCAGATCGGTGTCGATCAGAAGGAACCCGAAAGGAGATTGACCGAAAATCGACTGCGAGGCGGCAAGGTCGGTCTCGATGCTACGCAGTGTGCGCACGTCCACCACGATGCAGACGGCGGCCTTCTCGCCGTCCTCGGTCCGCGTGGGCATGACGTAGACCTCGGCGAGGCCCTCCCCCTCCGGGGTGCGGAACGGGACCACACCGGTCCACTCGCGGCCGTCGAGGATCTCGGCCATCTTGCGCTGGCCCTGCTCGCGCAGGTCCGGGTCGATGAACGCCTCGATGGGGTCCATGCCGACGGCACGCCCGGCGGGGATGCCGAAGAGCTGCTCGGCCCGCAGGCTCCACTGGTCGACCAGGCCGTCGGGGCCGATGGAGAAGGACGCGACCTTGATGTAGTCGTAGATCGAGCCGGGCGGACTGCTCTGCCAGATGGCGTCCGAGGCGGGCGCGTCACCGAGGCCGGTGTCCCGGGATGCCCCGGCCGGCGCGGACAGCCCGGACGAGGACCCCGTGGCATCGCCCGCGGCCCTTGCCCTCGCGCCCTCCGACGGGTCCTCGGACTCCGTGGCCTTCGCTGGTATCTCGCTCACGCGAACCGTCCCCTCCAGCTCACCGCGTCCGGCACCGGTCACCGGGGGCGGCTGCCCGCAGTATCCAGCACTACGGCGCCGCACAACACGGTGTTCACGATCACAGCACGTTCCCGGCGGTTTTCGGTCCCGGCCGTGACAACACTCCCAGTCTTCTAACCAGCCGACACCTCGTCGAATCACGTCGGCCGCCAACCGCCACTGGCCTGAACCAGCACGTCGACATTCGGGACGCCCGCGTACAGGGCGTCCGGCCGTCGTTCAGCCCGGAACCGCCAGCTCGAACCAGACCGTTTTGCCCGCGATCCCCGGTCTGGTACCCCACCGGCGGGCCGAGTGCGCGACCAGTTGCAGTCCCCGGCCGCTCTCGTCCTCGGGGCGGGCGATCCTTTCCCGGGGCGGGTCGGGGAGCGGGTCGGACACCTCCACGAGCAGGACGTCGGGCAGGCCGGTGGGTCGGACCAGGCGAAGCCCGATGGGGCCGGTGGCATGGCGCAGGGAGTTGGTCACCAGCTCGCTGACCAGCAGGGCAGTGAGGTCGGCGAGGGCATCGAGGGACCAGCTGTGCAGTTGGCTGCGGACCGCTGCGCGGGCGGTGCGGACGGCGCCGGGTTCCGCCGGGAACATCCACTCGGCGCAGTCGCCTTCGGTGTCGATCACGTGCCCACCCATGTCTGATTTCGTGGGGTTAATGGGCACATACCCGATATTCAACGGGGAGTACCGTCCAGTGGGGCGCACTGTGGCACCAACGGCGTATCGGGGGGTTCCAGAGGGGACCGGACGCTAGACGGCGGCCTGCAGGGCTCGTAGGGCTTCCACGTCCTGGTCGAGCCAGTCGACGGTCCAGAGTTCGTCCGGGGTCCGCAGCCAGCGCAGCTCGTCGTGGTCCTGGAGGGGCTTGGGGGCGGGGGAACCCGCCGACAGACGGGCCGTCCAGATCCGCAGGACGTACGGGGGCTTCAGGGGCCACTCTCCCGGTACGCGGTCCAGGACCTCCGCCTCGACGCCCAGCTCCTCCCTCAGCTCGCGGACCAGGGCCGCCTCCGGGGTCTCCCCGGGCTCCACCTTGCCGCCCGGCAGCTCCCAGCGGCCGGCCAGGGCCGGCGGGGCGCTGCGACGGGCGGCGAGGAGGCGGTCGTCGTCGAGCAGGGCGGCTCCCACCACCACGATCCGTTCGGTCATGCGCGGGAGCCTACGGCAGCCGGGTCAGTTGACCGTGCTGGTGCCGTGCGGACCGCTCGGGCCCGCCTGGCCGTTCTGACCGATGCGTTCGACCCAGTAGAGCTGTTTGTGGCCTCGGTCGTCGAGGCTGTCCGCGATCTTCTGGGCCTCGGCCCTCGTCGCGTAGCGGCCCACGCGGTAGCGGTTGCCGTTGTCGTCCTGTCGTATGACGAGCCAGGGAAGAGTGATCGTGCCGTCGTTCATCGAGCCCCACCGCTCCTTCCCGTCCCGGCACCGCCGCCTGTCGCTCGCGGTACGCGCCGTGCCCCACCCGCTAAGGAAACCGCAATCCGCATATGCCCGAGCCTACGCCTTACCTTTACGCAGCGAATACGAGTTTTCACAAAGAGGTACGCAACCGGCCAGACCGAAGGGGGCGCACGACGGCGGATGCGCCGTCCGGGCAGCGCGACGCATCCGGTCAGGGGCATGTCGGGCAGGTGGGCGGCCACCTGCGAAGACGGCTCGAATCCACCGGCGCGCGGGCAGCTCCGAGCGCCGGTGGAAAAGGGTGCGGCGGGGTGCTCCCGGGGGTAACCGCCGTAAAGGTGTGCGCTATTTCACCGGCAGGTGGTACGAGACCCGGTAGCGGTCGGCGGGGATCACGACATCGGCGGTCTCCACCGGGCGGCCGGAGGCGTAGAACGTGCGCTGGACCACCAGGACGACATGGCCAGGGACACCGCCCAGGGCGAGCAGCTCCTCGGCGAGGCCGGGGCGGGCGCCGACCTCCTCGGTGACGTTGTCCACGATCACGTCGATCGCCGCCATGCGCTCGACCACGCCCATGCCGCCGAGGGGCCCCTCCTCGGGGAGCATCACCGGGGTGCGGCCGGTGACCGCGAGGGGCTCCCAGGAGGTGGAGAGCATCATCGCCTCGCCGGACTCACGGAAGACGTACCGCGTGCACATCACGCGGTCGCCGGGCTGGACGGAGAGCCGCTCGGCGACGGCGCCGCTCGCCTCCGTCTGCTCGCTGCTGGACTCCCAGGTGCCGCGCGCGGCGCCGTCGGCCTGCTCCTGGCGGAAGGGGGTCGCCCCGCCGTCCGGGCGGAAGCCGGAGCGGGCGACGCTGCGGGGGACGGGGCGCTCGCGCACGTAGGTGCCGGAGCCGGAGCGGCCCTCGACCAGGCCCTCGGCCATCAGCACCTTGCGCGCCTCCAGCGCGACGGTGTCCGAGACGCCGTACTCCTGGCGGATTCTGGCCTGGGAGGGGAGGCGGGTGTGCGGTGGCAGCGCGCCGTTCACGATTTTCTGGCGGAGATCACCCGCGACACGCAAGTACGCCGGCTGCTCACCGAAAGTCACTGGCCGCTCCCATCAGGTTGTACAGACAGCAACAGCGTGGCAACCGTGGGTTCCGCCATGCAAGCAAAGGCCAGGGAATCACTCGATGTGATGACATGTGACCGCTGCGGGCTTTACGCAGGCACTTTCTCCCCGCTATGGCCGCCGTCACACCTCGAGTTCGGAAGCACCCGGTGTGTCGTCGTCTCCGCCGTCCCCGTTCCCGGCGGCCGGCGGGGTGGTGGCCAGCCCCAGAGCCTTGCGTGCGGTGACGGACCTGCCGGGGGTGGACAGCACCATGATCCGGTCGTAGGCGGTGTAGAACTCGTCGGCGTCGGTGGCCCTCGCCGCCCTCGCCCACTCCTTCTGGATCGCCGCCACCTGCCCCGCGACCGCCGTGACCGGGGCCTTCGCCCCGGCGGGCCACCCGTATCCGCGCAGCGCGGCGGTCTCCTGGAGGAGCGCGTCCGAGACCCGTCCCGCCCAGTCGGTGCTGGCCTTCAGATCGTCGTCGGGGCTGTCCAGGGGCTGGGTGTCGAGCGCCTTGTTCTCCATGTTCACGGCCATCAGATACGCCATCTGATCGGCGTCCAGCGAACGGCCGTCGTTGCGCAGCGAGCCGGTCAGGCCCGCCCTGGCGTCCGTGTTGCCGTAGACACAGGTGACCTCCCGGTCGCCGAGCCGCCAGCTCTGCCGGGTGGGGGTGAGGTAGTAGACGTCGACGTCGTCCGGTACGGCCCAGGCGTCCATGGCGTAGTCGTAGCGCAGCGCGTAGCACCGGTTGTCGGCGACGTCGGTGACCTTGTGGTCCCCGGGGTAGGCCGAGCCGCCGCGCATCCGGAAGGAGGCGAAGACCTCACCGTCGTGCTGTCCGGTGCAGGGCACCTTGTCGACGTCGTAGGTCATGCCCTCCAGCGAACCGCTCGGGGAGTCGAAGCACTCGCCCTTGGTGAGGGTGTAGGCGCTGCCGTTGTCGTGGGCGGCGTCCTTGAAGCCGGACCAGAACTCGGAGATGCCGTTCGTCGCCAGCACCAGTGTCCACAGCGCGAGCCCCAGCGAGGACAGCACCGATCCGGCGATCGCCATGCCCTTGCCCCGCTCACCGCTCCTGCGGATCTGACCGAGCCCGATCAGCCCGAGCAGCAGACCGAGGCCGGGGACACAGCACAGGATGCCGAGGACCAGGGAGGCGATGGCGAGGGTGTTGACCGGGGCGGGGCGGTTGTACGGGCTGTAGCCCTGTCCCCAGGCCTGATAGGGCGGCGGTGCGTAGGGAAGGCCGTAGGGATGGCCGTAGGGCCCCTGCGGGAACTCCCCCTGCGGCTGGGGCCCTTGGGGTTCCTGGGGCCCACCGGGCCCGGGAGGCGGGGGTATGGACACGGGTGCCGTGCTCCTGGTTCAGGGGGCGCTGCGGGGGCTGCGCGGAGGGGTGCGGAGCCGTACGTCCCTGCGTGCGGGCCCGGACTACGACTGGGCGCATGGTAAGCACCAGGCAGGTGGGGGTGAAATGCCGGTCACGGAACAGGACGGCCGCACCCGGCTCGTGCCGGCGGCCGGCCGGGTCACCGATCCGGAGCCCTACGGCTTCTGACCGGCGTTCTCGCCATCTCCCGCGAGTCTGCGCTGTTCCTCCTCCACGATCCGGCGGGCGATACCGGCGTCGGAGATGTCGACCGCGTCCGGAGTGGCGTCGGCGGTGTCGCTGCGGCGGGCGTAGGCGTCGAAGAGGCGGTCCTTGTTCTCCAGGATGCTCAGGAGGCGGTCGTCGACGCTGTCCGTGGCGAGGAGGCGGTGGACCTGGACCGGCCGGACCTGGCCCATCCGGTGGGCGCGGGCCACGGCCTGGTGTTCCAGGGTCGGTTTGACCTGCGGTTCGCAGAGGACGACGACGGACGCGGCCTGGAGGTTGAGTCCCACCCCACCCGCCTCGATCTGCGCCAGCAGCACCGCGTGCCCCTCGGCGGCCGTGAAGTCGTCGACGAGCCGCTGACGGCGGGCGGCCGGGACGCTGCCGGACAACGGGCCGAACACCCGCTCGTCCAGCGCTCCTTGGACGGTGGCCAGGACATCACGGAAGTACGAGAAGACAACCACCTTCAGGTTGTTGACCGCCGCCTCCGCGACCAGCTCGCGCAGCCGCTGGAGCTTCGCGGACTTCTCCGGGTCGGCGTACGCGGCCCGACGCATCGCCATGAAGTTCCCCTCGGCGACCGCCGTGCGGTAGGCGTCCTGGTCCGCGGCGCTGAACTCCTCCCACTCGTCGACCTGGAGCAGGGCGGGGAGTTCGGTCAGCACGTCCCGCTGGTTGCGGCGGAGGTAGGCGGGGGCGACGGATCTGCGGAAGACATGGGGGCCGGCCGCCGCGTCGCTGTCGTGGACGGCGGGGAGCAGCTCCGGCTGGAGGTGGCGGACGAGGGCGCGGAACTCCTCGACGCGGTTCTCCATCGGGGTGCCGGTGAGGAACAGGACGCGGTCGCAGGCGCGCGTCCAGACCGCGATGGACCTGGCGCGGCGGGTGTCCGGGTTCTTGACGTAGTGCGCCTCGTCGACGACGAGCATCCCCGGCGCGGTGCCGTCCGGTTCGGGGAGGGTGTGCAGCAGGTCGAAGGTGGTGAGGGCGACACCGCCGCGCTCGCGCCACTCGGCGTACGCCTCCTGTCGGTCCGGGCCGTGCACCGGCACCGCGCGCAGGGTGCTGCGGGCGCGGATCTCCCGCGTCCAGTTGATCAGTACGCCCGCCGGGCAGACCACCAGGAAGTGGCCGTGGCCCTCGGCCGCGAGATGGGCGAGGGCGGCGATGGCCTGGATCGTCTTGCCGAGCCCCATCTCGTCGCCGAGCAGGACTCTGCGCTGGGCGAGGGCGAAACGGGCGCCGAAGGACTGGTAGCCGCGCAGCGAGACCCGGCTGTGGGTGTCGTCGAGCGGCTGCGCGCGCACCCGCTCGGCCACCTCGGCGGGCAGGAAGCCCTCGGCGGCGGCCTCGTCCGGAGGGTGCTCGGAGACCTCGGCGAGGTGGCTGTAGTACTCGGCGGAACGGAGCTCGAAGTCGACCCAGGCCTCGATGTCGGCGGCCGGGGGGGCGCAGCAGGTCGGTGGAGGCCTGGGCCAGCTGGAGGCGGGTGCCGCCGGACTCGGCCTCGGCCACCAGGTCGCCCAGCTCCGTCGCGGCGGCGAGGGCGGCGTCCTTGCGGTGCCGGCCGGTGAGGGCGAGCCGCAGGCGACTGGCGGCCGGGCGGGCGGCGGGCAGCAACTCGCCGAGCCCGCGCTGGAGTCGCTCGGCGCTGTCGACGGCCTTGCGCAGCTCGGGTCCGGCCTCGACGAGGCGGTGCAGGGCGACGACGAGGGCCGTGGTCCTGGGCTCGGGGTGCTCGACGTCGATCCGTACGGCGACGGTCTCCTCGACGGCCCGGGCGATCTGGCGGGCGGCGGCCAGGGCCTGGTCGGCGGTCTGCGCGCCCACGCCGGGGATCTGCCGCAGCTCGTACCGGCTCGCCGCGTACACGTCCCGCACGGAACCGAGGCCGGCCGCCTCCACGGCCGCGAGCCGCAGCCGCCCCTCGGTGGCGTCCTTCAGCCGGGCGACCGGGATGGACTCGAGCTCCTTGGCGACCAGTTCGTCCCGGAGGGGGGCGAGGGCGGACCGTACGGCGTCGAGGGCGCGCGCGTGGTCGTCGAGAACGGCACGGGCGGCGTCGTACAGCCGCGCTCCCCGCTCGCACACCTCCCGCGCCCGCCGACCCACGGGCGGCACCCGCACCTCCCCGACACCCGCCATGCCACCCCTCACACGCCGCCCCTCCCCGTCCGCACATCTTCGCACCGGGGGCTGACAGCGGGAGTGGAGAGTTCAGTCGGTGAAAGCCGTCGCTCGGGTGGAGTTCAGTCGGTGAAGGCCGTCGCTTGGATGGAGTTCAGTCGGTGAAGGCCGTCGTTCGGGTGCGCTTCTCCCAGGCCGCGATCTCCGGACGAGGGCGGCGGCCTTGGCCGGGTCGCCGGGCCGGGTGCCGGCGCCGCCGGCGACCACGCCTCGGGTCGCGCTCGCCTTGGCGTGCACACCGCTGTCCGCGCTGACACCGGCGCGGCTCGTGTCGAAGAGCGCGGGCCGGGTGGCGGCGCGTCGGCGCGGTCGTCCTGACCGCGGTGCGGGGTCAGTCCGGGCCGGGGCCGAGCATGCGGCGTGACAGCTCGGCGAACTGGAGCAGTTCGGGCATGGTGCGGTGCCTGGAGTAGGCGAGCGCGACCATGCGCGGTGCGACGCCCTCCAGCGTCAGGTAGACGACGTCGTCACGGCGGTAGAAGCCGGCCATGCCGGCCGGCATGACGTAGCACCCGGACCCGAGGGCGACGGCCTGGAGGCACTCCTCGATCGTCGCCGGGAACCGTCCGGGGTCCCCCTGCGACGCCACCGGGTCGCGCGGGACGCGCCCGCGCCATTCCGGTACGTCCCGCGGATCCTGCAGCAGGGTCATGTCGCGCAGGTCCTCGACGTGCACCGCCTTGAGCTCAGCGAGGGGATGGTCACTGGACAGCGCCACCACCCGGGGCTCCGGGAAGAGCGGCACCACCTCGAACAAGCCCTCGGGCAGCGGCAGTCGGACGTAGCAGACGTCCACCCGGCCGTCGACGAGGAAGTCGACCTGGTCGGTGATCGAGGTGTGGACCACATCGATGTCGAGCTGCGGCGCCGTGCGGGCGAACTCCCGCACGATGGGAGTGACGTTGACACCCGGCATGAAGCCGATGGTGAACTGGTTCACCTCCCGGTTCGCCGTCCGCACCCGCTGCTGCACCGCCTGTGCCATGGACAGCAGGGGCCGGGCGTCCTCGAGCAACTGGTGTCCCGCACGCGTCAGTACGGTGCCCTGCCGGTCCCGCAGGAAGAGGACCACGTCCAGGTCCTCCTCCAGCGCCCGGATCTGCCGGCTGAGCGCCGGCTGGGTCATGTAGAGGCGGCTCGCGGCCCGCACGAAGCTGCATTCCTCCGCGACGGCCACGAAGTAGCGCACGCGCCGTAAATCGAGGTCCATGGCGCTCATGCTAACCGCGCGAACACCGGGCCCTTCAGAGGAACAGGTACAGGGCGAGGAGAGTGGCGCCCGTGAGCACGACGTAGGCCTCGAAAGCGCCACGCAGGGCCTTCGGGGCGTCGCGCAACTCCATGAAGTGCAGCCCGACCAGGCGCACCTTGAACAGCGCGATCGCCACGACCGCGCAGCCGACCACGGTCGACGTACCGCCTGACGGACCCCCTTCGATGCCCAGCAGCCAGCTCGCCAGCGTGGCCAGGACGAGTACCGGAAAGACCCACATGTCTCACGCCACCAGGTAGAAGAGCGGGAAGAGGACGAGCCAGAGCAGGTCCACCATGTGCCAGTACGCGGCCGCCCCCTCGGCGACCAGCAGCCGCCCCGGGCTCGGGGCCGGCCGGCGGGACAGGACGACGAGGACCGTCAACGCGCCCAGCCCGATCACCAGATGGGCGAGGTGGATGCCGGTGAACACGAAGTAGTACATGAAGAAGTCGTTGCTGCTCGGCGTGTGTCCGTCGTGGATCACGAGGGCGTATTCGCAGCCCTTGACGGCGGCGAATCCGAGCGCGCACAGGACCGCCCACGGCAGTGTCCGCGCGGGTCTGCCGGACCGCAGCCGCCGCAGCCCGCGAGCCACCAGGGCGGACGCCGTCAGCAGGAGCAGTGTGTTCAGGAGCCCCAGGTCCGGATGGAGGGCCTGCTGAGAGGCGCGGAACATCCTCGGGTGCCGGCCGTTCAGCACCGCGACGAACCCGAAGAACACCGAGAACATGATCATGTCGCCGAGCAGGAAGACCCAGAGACCGGGCTCGCCGGGGATGTGGCGTTGACGCCGGGGTGCCGAGCGCCCGGTCCCGGCCGCGGTGGCGGTCATACCGCGGGTTCGAGGACGGCGGGGGCCCGGTCGTCGTCCACCCGGGCCGCGGCTCGCACCATCAGGTACGTCATGACGAGGAACCAGGCGCCGAAGGCACCGGCCGCGACCCAGAACGAGAGGATGCCGTTCCACGCGAAGGGGCCGGTCTTGAAGAAGGTCAGCAGGATGCTCGGCAGGAAGAGGAAGGCCATCCAGAAGTTCAGATAGGCGGACCAGCGGGGCAGAAGCGGCGTAGCACGCCTGTCCGCGAGGATCGCCACTCCGACCGCCGTGGCCTGCCCGATCGCCGGAAAGGCGTTCATGACCAGGGTGATCCAGGCCAGGTCGTTGAGCGCCATCGTGATGTCGGGCGAGCGGTCGGGCCGGTAGGCCGTCGCGGTGAAGATCAGGACCGGTACGAAGACGGCCGCCACGTTCGCGGCACCGCACACGAGTTGGGTGGCGGCCAGGGGCGCCAGCCGCGAGTCGATACGCCGGATCAGGCTCGACAGCGCGGCGACGAAGGGTGCCGTCGTCACCGCGCCGACGAGCATGACGACGAGGCCGGCGCGGATCGAGTTGGCGTGGTCCGTGTAAAAGGCCGCCACCCGCTCGGCCGACCAGCTGGGCGCCATCGGCGGTATCCAGTGGGCGATCAGCAGAGCGGCGAAGAACAGCGCGATGAACAGGTAACCGAAGCTCGCACAGGCGATCTGGATTCGGCGGGACATGCTGGAATCTCCTGGTTTCTCTCTGGCCGCGGCTCGACGATCGCCACGTTTCCCCCATCCTGAACCGGGCCGATCATGCGCCGCCAATGCCTGTTCGGTGACGGGACATGCCGATTCGGCATGAGCGGCGCTCGACATGCCGAAAGGGCATGGACGCAAGCGAAACAGGCATTGGCGGAACTCGGAATTCGAGTCGAAACTCGAGCCAGAAAACGACTCGGAAAACCGAATCAGAAAAGCGAAAGGAACAACACCACATGAGGTCCATCGTTCGAATCAAAACGCTGGTGGCCGCCGGGCTCGTGAGTGGCGCGGTCGTGGCCTCGCTGGCCGTGACGAACGCGGGCGCCGCCACGGCCAGGACCAACGATCACGCCGGCGTCACGCAGACGGCGCAGCGCGTCAAGCCGACGGTGGTCCTGGTGCACGGGGCGTTCGCCGACTCCTCCAGCTGGAACAGCGAGGTCGGCCATCTGCGCCGGCACGGCTACCCGGTCTACGCGATCGACACCCCGCTGCGCGGCCTGGCCTTCGACAGCGCCTATGTCGAGGCACAGCTCAAGACCATCAAGGGTCCCGTGGTCCTGGTCGGCCACTCCTACGCGGGCGAGGTCGTCAGCCAGGTCGCCGCGCAGACGCCGAAGGTCAAGGCCCTCGTGTACGTGGCGGCCCTCATCCCCAGGGTGGGAGACACCGCCAACTCCCTGATCGGCCAGTTCCCCGGGTCACGGCTCACTCCGGAGAACCTGCGCACCGTTCCCCTGCCCGGCGGCGACACCGACGTGTACATCAAGGCGGACAAATACGGGAGCGTCTACGGCAACGGGCTGCCGAAGTCGGACATCCAGGTCGCCTCGGTGACCCAGGAGCCGATCGCGTTCTCGGCCTTCACCGACAAGGCCACGGTGAACCCGCCGGCGAAGACGCCGAAGTGGGCGGTCATCTCGACGGAGGACCACGCCGTGCCCACGGCGGCACAGGAGTTCGAGGCCAAGCGGGTGGGCGCCCACCTCATCCGCACCCGCTCGGGCCATGACGTCCCTTCGATCAGCCCGGGCGCGGTCGACCGTGCCATAGTCGCCGCCGCCAACTCCGTACACTGACCGATCCCGACAGCGGGGCTCCCACCACGGGAGCCCCGTCCGGCGCGAGCACCCGAGCGGCACCCCCGACCCCGGCGGGTCAGACCCCGGCTCGTCCGCTACACGTTGAAGCGGAACTCCACCACGTCCCCGTCCTGCATCACGTACTCCTTGCCCTCCATCCGCGCCTTCCCCTTCGCGCGGGCCTCCGCCACCGAGCCGGTTTCGACGAGGTCTTCGAAGGAGATGACCTCCGCCTTGATGAAGCCCTTCTGGAAGTCGGTGTGGATGACTCCGGCGGCCTCGGGGGCGGTGGCGCCCTTCTTGATGGTCCAGGCGCGGGATTCCTTGGGGCCGGCGGTGAGGTAGGTCTGCAGGCCGAGGGTGTTGAAGCCCACGCGGGCCAGGGTGGTGAGGCCGGGCTCCTCGGCGCCGACCGACTCCAGGAGTTCCAGGGCGTCCTCCTCGTCCAGCTCGGCGAGGTCCGCCTCCAGCTTGGCGTTGAGGAAGATCGCCTCGGCGGGGGCGACCAGGGCGCGCTGTTCGGCCTTGAAGTCCTCGTCGACCAGTTCGTCCTCGTCCACGTTGAAGACGTAGAGGAAGGGCTTGGTGGTCAGGAGGTGCAGGTCGTGCAGGAGTTCCTCGTTGCCGGAGCCCTGGACGATGCCCGCCGAGAAGAGGGTGTCGCCCTTCTCCAGGATCTCCTTGGCCGCCTCGACCGCCGCGACCTTGGGGGCCACGTCCTTCTTGATGCGCGACTCCTTCTGGAGGCGCGGCAGGACCTTCTCGATGGTCTGGAGGTCGGCGAGGATCAGCTCGGTGTTGATCGTCTCGATGTCGTCCTTCGGCGAGACCTTGCCGTCGACATGGACGACGTTCTCGTCCTTGAAGGCGCGGATGACCTGGCAGATCGCGTCGGACTCACGGATGTTCGCGAGGAACTTGTTGCCCAGGCCCTCGCCCTCCGAGGCGCCCTTCACGATGCCCGCGATGTCGACGAAGTCGACCGTCGCCGGGAGGATGCGCTGCGAGGAGAAGATTTCGGCCAGTTTCGTCAGACGGGGGTCCGGGACGCCGACCACGCCCACGTTCGGCTCGATCGTGGCGAACGGGTAGTTGGCCGCGAGCACGTCGTTCTTGGTCAGGGCGTTGAACAGGGTCGACTTGCCGACATTCGGCAGACCGACGATTCCGATCGTGAGCGACACGTTGCGACTTCCCGTACGTGAGAGGAGAGGACTGAGGTCGGGGCTGGCGAGACTTCAGGGGCCGGGCCGATCCACCAGTCTACGGCGTGCCCACCCCCGCACCGGCTACCGATCGAACGCATGGCCAAGGTCCGCCCTACGGCGTGTCCCAGGGGCGATTCTCCACATAAACAGACCTAAGTTGGTCGAGTGGAGCAACACAGGACGCGACCCCCGTACAACGGAACGCGACGAGGCACACCCCCGCTGCCCCCGCAGGCGGCCCGCGGTGGGACGGCGGGCGGTGGTGCGCGACCCGCGCAGCGGCCCACGCCGAGGCCCGCGCAGAAACGCCCGTCCCTGCGGCCTTCGGCGGTACGGCAACCCGGTCCGCCCCTCGTCGACACGGGACGGCGGCTGCCGAACCCGCGGCTGACCGGGCTCGGCGGTGGTCTGTTCTGCGGGGCGGTGATGTTCGTCCTCGGCTGCCTGGACGACCTGCTGTTCGGCGGCTCGCTGACGGTCTACGGCGTGCTGTTCCTGCCGGTGTGCGTGCTGACGGCGGTCTGGGTGCGCAAGGGCGACCTGGTGACCGCCCCCGTCGTCGTCCCCATCGCCTTCGCGGTGGGGCTGATCCCGGTGGCCGACAGCGACGGCGGAGTCCTGGGCCGCCTGATGGGCCTGGTGACGGCCCTGGCCACCCAGGCCGGCTGGCTCTACGGCGGCACGCTGATCGCCGGCGTGATCGTGACCGCGCGGAAGGTCGTGCTCATGCGGCGCCAGGTCGCCCGCCGAAGAACACCCACCCGCTAGCCACAGAGCCCCACCCCGGCAACACCCAGACGGACACCCCGGCGCCCCCGGACCCACTCCCCGGCCGGCCCCCGGACCGGCGGCGCGGCCGGTGTCCGGGGCCGATCTCTCGGTCGGCTTCCAGGGCCCGAGACTCCAGCCGGGGTCAAGGCCGCGATCCAGGCCGACGGATCGACGGCCCGGCAGTCAAGGCCGCGATCCGGGCCGCCGGATCGGCGGCCCCGTCGGGCCGCCGCCTTGCCTCCTCCGCCCCCACTCCGCAGCCGTCGGCCTCGCTCGGCACCGCTGCGGCCCGCCCGCACCCGCTCCGCCCCGCCCCGGCATACCGGGCTCAGCCGTGTTTCGCCGCTCGCATCGCCGCCCCCACGATCCCCGCGTTGTTCTGCAGCTGGGCCGGGACGATCTCCGCGTTGATGCCCTCGATGAAGGGCAGGAACTTGTCGGACTTGCGGCTCACACCGCCGCCGATGATGAACAGGTCGGGCGAGAAGAGCATCTCGACATGGGCGAGGTACTTGGCGACGCGGCGGGCCCAGTGCTCCCACGTCAGCTCGCCGTCGTCCTTGGCCTTGCTGGAGGCGCGCTTCTCCGCGTCGTGGCCGTGCAGCTCCAGGTGGCCCATCTCGGTGTTGGGCACCAGGACGCCGTCGACGAACAGGGCGCTGCCGATGCCCGTGCCGAAGGTCAGCAGGATGACCGTGCCGCTGCGGTCCTTGCCGGCGCCGAAGTTCATCTCGGCGACGCCCGCCGCGTCCGCGTCGTTGACCACCGTCACCGGAAGGCCGCCGAGCCGCTCGCCGAACAACGCGCGCGCGTCCACGTCGACCCAGCTCTTGTCGACGTTGGCCGCCGAACGGATCATCGACCCGTCCGTGACCACGCCCGGGAAGGTCAGGCCGACCGGGCCCGACCATCCGAAGTGGTCGATGACCTGCTTCACCCCGTCGGCCACGCCGTCGGGCGTCGCCGGATGCGGGGTGAGCACCTTGAAGCGTTCCTGGGCCAGGTCGCCCCTGTCGAGGTCCACAGGGGCGCCCTTGATCCCGGAGCCGCCGATGTCCACACCGAAGATCTGCATGGCCCTACGTTACGTCGGACGACAGACAGTCACTCCGCGGAGGTCCCCGTACGCTCCGCGATGAGCGCGGCCGCCTCCTCGCGCAGATCCCGGCGGAGCTCCTTGGGCAGCGAGAAGGTGATGGACTCCTCGGCCGCCTTGACGATCTCCACGTCCTCGAAACCGCGCTCGGCCAGCCACTCCAGGACCTGCTCGACCAGGACCTCGGGCACGGAGGCGCCGGAGGTGACCCCGACGGTGCTCACGCCCTCCAGCCAGGCCTCGTCGATCTCGCTCGCGAAGTCGACCAGATAGGCCTCGCGGGAGCCGGCCAGCTTGGCGACCTCCACCAGCCGCTTGGAGTTGGAGGAGTTGCGGGAGCCGACCACGATCACCAGCTCGGCCTCGGCACCCATCTGCTTGACCGCGAGCTGACGGTTCTGGGTGGCGTAGCAGATGTCGTCGCTCGGCGGGGAGATCAGCTGCGGGAACTTCTCCTTCAGCGCGTCGACGGTCTCCATGGTCTCGTCGACGGAGAGCGTGGTCTGGGACAGCCAGACCACCTTGGACTCGTCGCGGACCTCGACGTCGGCGACGTCGCCGGGGCCGTCCACGAGCTGGATGTGCTCGGGGGCCTCACCGGAGGTGCCGATGACCTCCTCGTGGCCCTCGTGCCCGATGAGAAGGATGTCGTAGTCCTCGTTCGCGAACCGGACGGCTTCCTTGTGGACCTTGGTGACGAGCGGGCAGGTCGCGTCGATGGTGGCGAGCTTTCCGCGCGCGGCCTCGTCGTGGACGACCGGTGCGACCCCATGGGCGGAGAACATCACGATGTTCCCCTCGGGAACCTCTTCCGTCCGCTCGACGAAGATGGCGCCCTTCTTCTCCAGCGTCTGCACGACGTACTTGTTGTGCACGATCTCGTGCCGGACATAGACGGGAGCCCCGTACTGCTCCAGGGCTTTCTCGACGGCGATCACGGCGCGGTCCACACCCGCGCAGTACCCACGGGGAGCGGCGAGCAGGACACGGCGGCCAGGCGAAGCAGTCATGCGAACCATCGTAAGGCCGTCTCCGGCGCGTCGAAGATCGCGCCCTCGGGGAGACCGGCCGCGGGCGGGAGGGGTCGGCCACGCCTCGGGCTCGGCCGTGTTGTCGGTGGCGGCCACTACGCTCGGCGCATGGCTCTCAACACGTCCGCAGAAGCGCCCCTGCCCGTCGGTGAGGTCTCGCGGCTGATCGGGGGGTGGATCGATCGGCTGGGGGCCGTCTGGGTCGAGGGGCAGATCACTCAGCTGTCGCGGCGGCCGGGTGCCGGGGTCGTGTTTCTGACGCTGCGTGACCCCTCGTACGACATCTCCATCGGTGTCACCTGCTATCGGCAGGTGTTCGACGCCGTCGCCGACGTGGTGAGCGAGGGTGCGCGCGTCGTCGTGCACGCGAAGCCCGAGTGGTACGCACCGCGCGGTCAGCTCTCCCTGCGGGCCGCCGAGATAAAGCCGGTCGGTGTCGGGGAACTGCTGGCGCGGCTGGAGCAGTTGAAGAAGTCCCTCGCCGCGGAGGGGCTGTTCGCGGCCGAGCGGAAGAAACCGTTGCCGTTTCTGCCGCAGCTCGTGGGGCTGGTGTGCGGGCGGGCCTCCGCGGCCGAGCGGGATGTGCTGGAGAACGCCCGGCATCGGTGGCCCGCGGTCCGTTTCGAGGTGCGCAATGTCGCGGTGCAGGGTGTGCACGCCGTTCCGCAGGTCGTGCAGGCCGTCAAGGAGCTCGACGCGATGGGCGACGTGGATGTGATCATCGTCGCCCGTGGGGGCGGCAGCGTCGAGGATCTGCTGCCGTTCTCGGACGAGCAGCTGATCCGGGCCGTCGCCGGGTGCCGTACGCCCGTGGTGTCCGCCATCGGGCACGAGCCCGACACCCCGCTGCTGGACTATGTGGCCGATCTGCGGGCGTCGACCCCCACCGACGCCGCCAAGAAGGTCGTACCGGACGTCGGGGAGGAGTACGAGCGGGTGCGGTCGCTCCGGGACCGGGCGCGGCGCTGTGTGGAGGCGCTGATCGCGCGGGAGGAGCGCGGACTCGCCCATGCGCTCGCGCGGCCCTCGATAGAGGACCCGCACCGGATGGTCGACGAGCGGGCCGACCATGTCGCCTCCCTGGTCGAGCGGTCCCGGCGCACGCTCGGCCATCTCCTGGACCGCGCCGACTCCGAGCTCACGCACACGCACGCGCGCGTGGTGGCCCTCTCCCCCGCCGCCACGCTCAAGCGCGGCTACGCGGTGCTGCAGAAGGCCGACGGGCATGTGGTGCGCGCCCCGGGCGAGGTGGAGGCGGACGAGACGCTGCGGGCGCGGGTCTGCGAGGGGGAGTTCCCCGTCAAGGTCGTGGAAGTCGATGCATAGGGTGAGTGGATGACCAGCAAGGTGGCGGAAGAGTCGCTCGGGTACGAGCAGGCGCGGGACGAGCTGATCGAGGTCGTACGACGTCTGGAGGCGGGCGGCACGACGCTCGAGGAGTCCCTGGCGCTGTGGGAGCGGGGCGAGGAGCTGGCCAGGGTCTGCCGGCGCTGGCTGGAGGGTGCGCGGGCCCGGCTGGATGCCGCGCTCGCCGAGGAGGACGCGGAGGACGGCGCCGCCGGGGACGAGGAGTAGATCCCGGCTCCCGCTGTGAAGCGGATCACGACACTCCCATTTTGGTTGAACGTTGAACTTCACTGGTCTATGTTCGGGGAGTACCGACCGCTCATCCCCTGAAGCAGAAGGCCGACATGTCCCTCGTTCTTGACCCCGCCGCCCAGGACCTGCTGTTCCGCGAGGCCCGCACCGCCAACTCCTTCACCGACGAGCCGGTGACCGACGAGCAGGTGCAGGCGATCTACGACCTGGTCAAGTACGGGCCGACCTCGATGAACCAGTCGCCGCTGCGCGTCACCCTGGTCCGCTCCGCCGAGGCCCGCGAGCGTCTCGTGCCGTACATGGCCGAGGGCAACCGGCCGAAGACCGCCGCGGCCCCGCTGGTCGCGATCCTCTCGGCGGACAGCGAGTTCCACCAGGAGCTGCCGCGTCTGTTCCCGCACTTCGAGGGCGCCAAGGGCATGTTCGAGGGCGCCGGCCGCGAGGGGCGCGCCGCCTCCGCCGCGCTGAACGCCTCCCTCCAGGCCGCCTACTTCATCATCGGCGTGCGCGCCGCGGGCCTGGCCGCCGGTCCGATGACGGGCGCCGACCTGGAGGGCATCCGCAAGGAGTTCCTGGACGACGACCACACCCCGCTGATGGTCGTCAACATCGGCAAGCCGGGCGCCGACGCGTGGTTCCCGCGCTCCCCGCGCCTGGACTACGAGCAGGTCGTCACCACCGTCTGAGCGACCCCCGTACGCGAAAGGCCCCACCGCGCGGTGGGGCCTTTCGCGTACGCCACGCGGGCCTACGACGTCTTCAGCGCCGCGGCCATCTCCGTCAGCTGCTGGAAGGAGCCCGTGCCGGCGACCACCGTCGTCGAGTGCCTGCCGGGCAGGACCAGGGCGTCGTAGCGGCCACCCGTGTAGTGGGTCCAGGTCTCCCCGTTGATCCGCTGGGTGGTCTTCGTCGCGTCCGAGCCCTGGGTCGCGTCGTCGATGAACTCCGACGGCTTCTGAGTCGACTGCTCGATCTGCACGTACTGACGGTCGGGCGTCTGGAAGCCCAGATGCCACGAGTCGAAGTCGTCGGCCTGGAAGCGGACCGACGTCGCCTTCCAGGTCCCGGACAGGCCCTCGGGCGCGGCCACGGGGTAGGCCGCGGCGCGGCGCGCCGTGAGCAGCTCGACGCGGTAGTCGACCCGCTTGAGATCCGGAGCCGAGTCGTCGTGCGGGATGAAGACGTAGATGACCGCCGCCGCGATCCCGATGAGGCCCAGGGAGAGGATCATGTCCCGGACCGTTTTCTGCCTGCCGTTCGAACCTGCCACGTCCCCTATCGTCGCAGGTGCCCGGTCCGCTCATCCGTGGGGTCCCCTGCTCATTTTGTCGGACTGACGATAGAGTCATGGGTCGAACCCTCATCCGGCCGTCGTCGTATCAGAAAGGTGCGCCTCGATGACCGAGCATCATCACTTGCCGTCCGAACTCGAAGTTCCCAGCGAAGCCCCCGACCGCAACCTCGCCCTGGAGCTCGTCCGGGTGACCGAAGCCGCCGCGATGGCCGCGGGCCGCTGGGTCGGACGGGGCGAGAAGAACGGCGCCGACGGTGCGGCGGTGCGGGCCATGCGGACCCTCGTCTCCACCGTGTCGATGAACGGCGTGGTCGTCATCGGCGAGGGCGAGAAGGACGAGGCCCCGATGCTCTTCAACGGGGAGCGCGTCGGGGACGGGACCGGGCCGGAGTGCGACATCGCCGTCGACCCGATCGACGGGACCACGCTCACGGCCAAGGGCATGCCGAACGCCATCGCCGTGCTGGCGGCCGCCGACCGGGGGTCCATGTTCGACCCGTCGGCCGTCTTCTACATGGACAAGCTGGTCACGGGTCCGGAGGCCGCGGACTTCGTCGACATCAACGCGCCGGTGTCCGTCAACATCCGGCGGGTGGCCAAGGCCAAGCGGTCCACGCCGGAGGACGTGACCGTGGTGATCCTGGACCGGCCTCGGCACGAGGGGATCATCAAGGAGATCCGGGAGGCCGGGGCGCGGATCAAGCTGATCTCCGACGGTGACGTGGCCGGATCCATCTACGCGCTGCGCGAGGGCACCGGCGTCGACATGCTGCTCGGCATCGGCGGTACGCCGGAGGGGATCATCTCCGCCTGTGCGGTGAAGTGCCTCGGTGGGACGATCCAGGGCAAGCTGTGGCCCAAGGACGACGAGGAGCGGGCACGGGCGGTCGACGCCGGGCACGATCTGGACCGCGTGCTGATGACCGACGACCTGGTGTCGGGGGAGAACGTGTTCTTCGTCGCCACCGGCATCACCGACGGTGAGCTGCTGCGGGGCGTGCGCTACCGCTCGGAGACCGCGACGACCGACTCGATCGTGATGCGGTCGAAGTCGGGAACCGTACGGCGGATCGAGTCGGAGCACCGGCTGAGCAAGCTGAGGGCCTACAGCGCGATCGACTTCGACCGGGCGAAGTAGGAGAAGCCGTACGACGATGGGGCGCCCCCGGTGCGGTGGGGGCGCCCCATCGTCGTACGGGGCCCGGTCAGCCCGCCTGCGCTATGCGGCCCTGAGCCCGCGCCGTCTTCTTCAGCTCCATCTCGCGGCGGCGGCGCCGAGCCAGGACGACCCGGCGCTCCGCCGCGGTGAGGCCGCCCCAGACGCCGTAGGGCTCGGGCTGGAGCAGGGCGTGTTCGCGGCACTCGACCATCACCGGGCAGCGGGCACAGACGCGCTTCGCGGCCTCCTCGCGGGAGAGGCGGGCGGCCGTGGGCTCCTTGGAGGGGGCGAAGAAGAGGCCGGCCTCGTCGCGCCGGCACACCGCCTCGGTGTGCCAAGGGGCGTCCTGGTCCCTGGCTGGCACTGGCACCCGCTGGGCCGGAACGGCGGCTACCTGCAGGGACGAATGCGGCGGTTGCAGCACGGTCTACTCCTGACGACGGCTTCGCGAGCGAGCGACGATGCAGCAAGGCCTACCCGCTGTGCGCGTGCCTATGCACTGAGTTCCGAACCACCGGCATTCACGCCGGATTCACAACCGTCAACGGTCCAGATGTTTGCGCAAATGCCTGTCGACCTTGTGCTGCACCCGATCGAGAATGTCCGCGACGAGCTTGCCCCGTTTCGGTTTCGCCTCGACATTGCCCAGGACCGCCCAGCCGTCGACATAGACCACCGGGGCGTCCGGGTCGCTGGAGTCGAGGGGCGCGACCTCGAAGTTGCCGAGTACACCGCCGCCGGTGCCGCGCAGCGAGACGTTCTCCGGGACACGCACCTCCACGTTCCCGAACACGGAGATCGCCTTGATGACGACCTGCTGGTACTCGAAGAGGGCCTCGCTGAGGTCTATCTCCACACTGCCGAAGATCGCGTACGCGTGAATGCGGCGGCCGGCGCGCCAGCGGCCCCTACGCATGGCGCTGCTGAACACCGCGACCACGTTCTCGTCCGGGTCGACCGGGATCGCGCCGAGCGTGGGCCTGCTCGGGGCCGCGGCGAAGGACGGGGCCGCGCGGCGCTGGTGGGCGGCCGGCAGGTCCCGGACGAAGACCTCCAGCTCACCGACCGTCTTGGCGGCGAGCACGCCCTCCACCCGCTCGGCGTGCTCGTCGGCCGTCAGCCGGCCCTCGGCGAGCGCGTCGCGCAGGATGTCGGCGATACGGTCCCGGTCGGCGTCCGACGCTCGGAGTTCGGATGCGTGCGGAGCTGTGTCCTGCTGTTGCTTCTGAAGGTCCACGGCAGCAGACTACCGAAACACGATAGATCGCGACACCCCCCACTGAGCCCTACCTCACAGGCTTGCTGTCAGCGGCAGGTTCTACGCTGGTGAGCGCCCGCCAGCGTCGGCGGGCGCCGTCTGTCGAGTGAGGAATGGGCTGCGATGCCTGAGTTCGCGTACACCGATCTGCTCCCCATGGGAGAGGACACCACCCCGTACCGGCTGGTGACCTCCGAGGGTGTCTCCACCTTCGAGGCCGACGGGCGCACGTTCCTCAAGGTGGAGCCGGAGGCACTGCGCAAGCTGGCGGCCGAGGCCATCCACGACATCCAGCACTATCTGCGGCCCGCCCACCTCGCCCAGCTGCGCCGGATCATCGATGACCCCGAGGCGTCCGCCAACGACAAGTTCGTGGCGCTGGACCTCCTGAAGAACGCCAACATCGCGGCCGCCGGTGTGCTGCCCATGTGCCAGGACACCGGCACGGCGATCGTGATGGGCAAGCGCGGACAGAACGTGCTGACCGAGGGCGGCGACGAGGCGGCCCTGAGCCGCGGCATCTACGACGCCTATCTGAACCTCAATCTGCGCTACTCGCAGATGGCCCCCCTGACCATGTGGGACGAGAAGAACACCGGCTCCAACCTGCCGGCCCAGATCGAGCTGTACGCCACCGACGGCGGCGCCTACAAGTTCCTCTTCATGGCCAAGGGCGGCGGCTCCGCCAACAAGTCCTTCCTGTACCAGGAGACCAAGGCCGTCCTGAACGAGTCCTCCATGATGAAGTTCCTGGAGGAGAAGATCCGCTCGCTCGGCACGGCCGCCTGCCCGCCGTACCACCTGGCGATCGTCGTCGGCGGCACGAGCGCCGAGTACGCGCTGAAGACCGCCAAGTACGCCTCCGCGCACTACCTGGACGAGATCCCGGCCGAGGGCTCGGAGCTCGGACACGGCTTCCGGGACAAGGAGCTGGAGCAGAAGGTCTTCGAACTGACGCAGAGGATCGGCATCGGCGCGCAGTTCGGCGGCAAGTACTTCTGCCACGACGTGCGGGTGGTGCGGCTGCCGCGGCACGGCGCGTCCTGCCCCGTCGCCATCGCCGTCTCCTGCTCCGCCGACCGCCAGGCCCTCGCCAAGATCACGCCCGAGGGCGTCTTCCTGGAGCAGCTGGAGACGGACCCGGCGCGCTTCCTGCCGGAGACCACCGACGAGCATCTCGACGAGTCGTCGGACGTGGTGAGGATCGACCTGAACCAGCCGATGGACACCATCCTCGCCGAGCTGACCAAGTACCCGGTCAAGACCCGGCTCTCCCTGACCGGCCCGCTGGTCGTGGCCCGTGACATCGCGCACGCCAAGATCAAGGAGCGGCTCGACGCCGGCGAGGAGATGCCGCAGTACCTGAAGGACCACCCGGTGTACTACGCGGGCCCGGCGAAGACCCCGGAGGGCTACGCGTCCGGGTCCTTCGGCCCCACCACGGCCGGCCGGATGGACAGCTACGTCGAGCAGTTCCAGGCGGCCGGCGGCTCCAGGGTGATGCTCGCCAAGGGCAACCGCAGCAAGCAGGTCACCGACGCGTGCGACGCGCACGGCGGCTTCTACCTCGGCTCCATCGGCGGCCCGGCCGCCCGTCTCGCCCAGGACTGCATCAAGAAGGTCGAGGTCGTCGAGTACGAGGAGCTCGGCATGGAGGCGGTCTGGAAGATCGAGGTCGAGGACTTCCCCGCGTTCATCGTGGTGGACGACAAGGGCAACGACTTCTTCACTTCACGGGAACCTGAGCAGCCGACGTTCACCAGCATCCCGGTGCGGGGTCCTGGCCTGGTCTAAGTGCCCTTGGCGCCCCGTCCCAGACCCCTCGGCGCCCGCCGGGGGGTCTGTCGCTGCAGGCACGCAAAGAGGCTCCCGGTGCGCCCGCCTGGTGAGCACCACAACGGACCAGCCGCCCGCCGGTTTATGCGACAACGCGCATAGTCGCGTGACCGCATAGACGCCCGGACATGCGCCCTCGTACCGTCGTACGCGGCGGCCCAACCGGGGCCACGAATCAGGGGGTTCGCAATGGCACGCGAGGAACTGACCCGGCACACTGGAAACGGCAATGGCGAGTGCGGCGAGGACGACTGCCCGAACGTGTACCGCACAGAGCGGGGAACGTTCGTCGTTCAGGGCGACATGTCCGACGCCTTCACGCCGCCCACTGGTGAGGGGCTGGTCGAGATTCCCGAGAGCGTGCCTCGGGAGGCTCTCCGTGCTCTTGGATGGTAACGAGTGGCGGGCAATGTTTCGGGGGATCCAGTCGGAAGCGTGGCGACTGGAGACCCTGCCCCAGTACCTCGTACCGCAGGAGTCCGCAGAGATTGAGGCGTTCCGCGCGGGTAAGCGGATCGACCCGCACGCCTACTCGTCGCCGTACACGGAAGATTTGAAGCGGCTTAGAGGCGAGGGAAGAAGGAAGGGCCGGGTGCACATCCTGACCCAGCCGCTTTCCGAATACCTGCGCTTTGAGTTCTCGCGGTATTACGCGCCTCACGCACTAGCCGGCGAGGATTCGCAAGCAAGCCGGACTCTCCGGGGTCCGGCTTGCTGCGCGCTGCAACATGTCTCAGTCCAAGGTGAGCAGGATTGAGAACGGGAAAGTCCGGCCGTCCCTGGTGGACGTTGAGCAGATCTTGAGAGCAGTCGACGCACACCCGAGCATGATCGAGGAAGTTTCAACTCTCGCCCGGTTGGCAAACACCGAATGGCGAAACCTTCGAGAGTTGCGCCGGAAGGGTCTAGGAACACGGCAAGCCGAACTGAAGGCACTCGAAGCGTCTTCGGCCCATATTCGCTACTTCCTGCTCTCCATGATGACTGGCCTTCTAGCCACCCCCGAATACGTTCGGGCAAGCCTCGCTCATTCTCCGGCAGACATCAGTAAGGCCGTGGCGGGGAAGCTGGAACGTCAAGCCGTCCTATATGACAGCTCCAAGCGGTTCGCGTTTATTCTTACCGAGCAAGCCGTTCGGTGGCCCCTGGTTGCGCCGCTCGCTTTGGCGGAACAGATGGACCGAATTTCTTCTCTGAGCTACCTGCCGAATGTTCGGATTGGCCTCATACCGATGGGTGCGCTCACCTCGAAGACGCCCATGAATACCATCACTGTCTATGACACGTCTTTGGCGACCATTGAGACTTCGGCAGGGCTGCTTGTGCTGCGTGATGACAGAGATATTCGCGGATACCTCGAAGAGTTCTCAGGCTACGAAGAAAGCGCCCTGTTCGGAGAAGAGGCCAGGGCGAGACGCACCGAATGGTCGGCAGCCTGCCGATCATGACCTTTAACCCATGTCGCGCATAAATCGACTAGCGATGCACATCCCTCGGCACCATTGCGTGACAGACATGGAGCCGAGGGGCGATCGATGCTAGAGCACAGGCCGCACGCTGAATCCCGTTCCGGACCGGTAGCAAGAAGTATTCCCGGACTCGAACCAGTGGGAGTCGAGGGGTGCATGACGTGCGCCGCTCTCTCTGGCTCCCGTGAAGTCGACCGTGAAGCGGGCGTGACCGAAGCGGTGGCTTCGGCCAACCGGGAAATTGAGAACCATCCTCATAGCTCGGTCGGCCAGGGGCGGAAGCTCCCTATGGCGACCGTGTGGGGGTGGCGGACTCTGCGCGCAACCTTGCGCGCCAGTTCCTTGCAATCTGGGGAGCAGTGCCGGCGCGGTCGCCCCGGTCCGAATTCGGTCGTGAACTCTCGCTCACAAGCCCAGCACTTCAGCTCGACTGTGTTCTTCATTCCATGTCTCTTCGATATGGCGAGCGGGGAATGGTCGGCTACTGGTGGTGGATATGCGAAACGGCCCGGCCTCCATGGCCTTCGGAGTCAAACCATGGAAACCGGGCCGCCGCTGCCGCGCCGCCCATGCCGCGTGTTCCCCCGATCCCGAAGGGATCGAAGTTTCTCTGTTTTGCATCTACCAAAGACCGGTTAAGGCGCGATACTCAACACAAAACCCGCCAGTGACCTAGATCACTCCACTTGGTAAACCGTATGCTAGTGCGGCTTCATCCCTCAGTTGGAGTAGCTTGAGGTGCGGCGCACCCGCCATTGCCCTGGTATGGAGCCATGGCGAACTATTCGAACGCTTCAGGATGGCTTGGATGGGACTGGGGGAATGTCCCGGCATGGGTAGGTGCCGTTCTGACGAGCGGATCACTGATTGTTGCTTCCTTCACCTTTTGGCGGAGTAGAAGAGATCAGAAGCGCGAACATGCCAGTAAGGTTGCTGCGTGGATCAGTGAAGAAAAGGGTGAGAACGGGGAAAATCTGTACTTCGTCAACGCGGCCAACGGAGGAGACGGAGGCGCCTACGAAATCAACGTCAAGGACGCTATGTCGGGAGGCCTTCTGTCCTATATCCCGGAACTTCCCGCGAAGGGGAGAACTAGGAAACGCATTGAAAAGTACCCCGAGAGCTGGAATCCAAATCTTAGGATCAGTGAAGTTGCGCTTACCCCTTCCCTGGAGGGGTCTGAACTTCGAATCAGGATCGCAGACGTGCCGGTCGGCCTTGAGCTTCGAGACGCACTCGGTAAGCGATGGAGGATTGATAAAGACCGCAACATTAAGCCCATGAAGGATGGATCCCGCACTAAGCCGCTTCCCAATCTTTAGAGGTGAGGTGAGGAAGCGGAGAGCTAGCGACAGCGGGCCAACTTGGTATTCCCACCGACTTAGGCGAACCCCCGCGCGTTCGCGCGGGGGGAAGGCGGCGGGTGCCGGGAAGGATCCCCTCAGAGTTTCAGACTCCCGCTCCTCAGATTTCCCGGCGACCAGGGTCGTTATGAATCCTCCGCAACCTGAGCACCGGGGTCTTCCCCGTCAGCCGGCCGGAACCCCCTTGACGGTGTCAGTACCTTGGATCGCATGGGTTGGTCGCTGAGCTATCTGAAGCCGCGTGAGCCACGGTTGTTGGACGCGCTATTCCTGTCGGCTGGTCGCGCGTTGCACTTGGCCAATGCTTTCGAGTCCAAGTGTCAGTACGTCTCGCGGATGGCCAACCTTGCCGAGGCTGCACAAGCCGACCCGGTGTTGGGTCTGCAAGAGATGATCAACGGCCTGCCCCCGGACAAGATGCTCGCGGGGGACGTTGCGAGATCTAGCGAGCACATCGCTCGGCTCGCGAACCTCCGACTTGGACGCCCTCGATGGGGCGAGGAAAGCCCGCAACTTCATTGCGCACGATGGAGCCTCGGTAGCCTCAATATCTGCCGTGAGTCAAGGCGACATCTTGGAGCATGCGGCGCGGCTGCGCGCTGCTGTAGCCGATCTAGCCTTGGGCGACAACGTCGTGTCGCAATGGTGCTTCCATCTCGATGAGCCGAACGACTCTCTTCCGAGGATGCTGATAGACGCTTACCCAACCATGGTCGATGGTTGGGTGTTTGGTCACTTCGGCGGTCTACTCGACGCCTAGGACGACTCGCCCTCAGCCGTCGTTGAAGCTGAGTAATTCTGTCTCGCAGGTAGAGGCACCCTCCGCCGGGTGCCTCTACGTTGCCATGAAGCCTGACCTCCAATCCTCGGCCAGGGCGAGAAGGGCACTCTAGTGAGCTTCTATAGAGCAGCGCCCCTAGAGGGGCGCTGCTTCTCTCTAAGGCCATAAATTCCCCTCCGCTCAAGGCCAGGGCATAGCTGCACAGCAGAGCGCAGCAGCTAACGGCCACCAAGGGGGTCTTACTAAGGCCATAAGTCGCCGAGGGTTGTTCAGGCAGCCTCGGTGAACCATTCCAGGTCACCGGTCCAGCCCAGGCACTCCGAGGAACGGTCACTCGCCAGGAGGCGGAACGTCGTCTTCGCTCCGCGCTTGTTCCCAACCGTCTCGACTTCGAGCCATCCGACAGCATCGGCAAGCGAACGCCACGGAACAGTCACCTCGGATTCGTCGCCGCAGAGGCGGGCTATCTGCCGGGCCACTGCCTGACCGCTACGCGGCACGCATTGAACCGCGTCGGCATACCACAGGGCGGCTTGCCCGGCCGGGGGAGCCGTCTCGGCCGCAAGGACAAACCCGCGCTTTCGCAGCTTCACTCTGCGCCCCTTGATAGCGTCCGCGTACTGTTCGGCAAAGGTCATCGGCCACGTTCCCTTTCGGGGTGAGCAGGCACGGAAATACCCCGGTTATCCGGGGCCGTTGTGCGGTCTTCTGTGCCTAGGTTTTAACCTGCCGGGGGTGGCGGAATCAAGGAAGAGTGTTTAAACGGCCAGGTGACCCAGCGTGAGCATGGAAAAGCCCCTGAAGCGTTTACACGCGACGGGGGCAAGGATTGGGAGCGTGGGCGGCCCTACCTAGTTCCGCTTATAAGCCATCTGCTTCGGCAGAATGTATTCCGCCTCCGGCTCGATCAACCAGTATCCCTCGGGAACTTGAAGCCCGGTATCCTTGGCGATCTCGGCAAGCTCAGGCATCTTGCAGACGACTCGTCGGCTCCCGTCTTCCGTAGCCCCCACCGTCACAGTTATGCCGTGCCGTTGCAGGAACACACGCTTCTGTTCGTCATCCTTGGTCGTCCACTCTTCGGAGTAGGTCCGCCCCGTCTCCTTCCAGGCCGGGGCATCTTCGGCAGTCTTGATTTCGTCCCTCAGACGTTCCACCTTGGCCGACTGGAATTCGTGCTGTCCCCAGTAGCGTTCAACCTGCACATCGGTCTTAAACCGTCCAGCCAGGTAATCGGCTTCTAGTCGGTCTAGCGTCGCCTCGGCTTCGGCTAGCTCGGTCTTGGCCTGACTGATGGAGTTTCCGACCCGCTCCATAACCGGGAGCGGGTCGAGAGTGACCTTCACGAAAGTCTCGACAGCCGCGTCTAGGTCATCACGTCGAATACGGCCAGGGTTAGGGCACGTTCCGGTGTTGACGTTATTGCAGGCATAGTAGTGATGCACGCGGCCGTTCGGCTTCGTCTTCTTGTTGGACGACATCCGAGCGCCGCACCCCTGGCAGGTGGCCACACCGCCCAGCATCGACCGCGAAGGGGTGGACCGCCTAACTTGGCGATCACTCTTGAGTGCGGCCACAAACTCCGACCACTCGGCGAAATCCATCAACGGATCATCAGTGATCCGAACGTTCTCGCCGTTCTCGTCTACGACGTTCTCGCCCTTGTACGTATAGATGCCGGCCACCGTCGGGTTCATAGCTATGGCGCGAATCGCGTTGGCAGTCCAGGCAACGTCCCTCGGATCTTCCCCCTTCACGATTCGAAGATGATCCCGCCAAGTGGGAACGCCACGCTTATTCAGATCAAGCGCGACCTTGTACGCCGACCAGTCGCCCTTCAACCGCTCGACAATCTCGCGGAACAGGTCCGCATACGTCGGTTCCTGAATCAGCTTCTTTCCGCCGCCTTCTTGCCGTTCGAAGCGGTACCCGTACGGTTCGACGCCACCGATCCAAACACCCTTGGCTTTACGAGCGGCCGAGCCAGAGAGCGCGCGGGCGCGAATGGTGTCCAACTCGCCTTCAGCGAAGGCGGCGATGATCTGAGCGAACATCTTGCCCATGGGGGTGGACATGTCGATGCCCTCGGTCACGGACACGATGGATTTCCCGTGCTTCTGGCACCACTCGAAGACCTCCGCGAAGTGCCCCGCCTTTCTGCTGAGACGGTCGAGCTTCCACACGGCCAACACGTCCCACTCGTCGGCCCGCTCGTTGAACCAGGGACCGAGGCCGGGTCTCTTGAAGGGATGCATGGCACCGGACACGTCGAGGTCTTCGGCCCAGCCAGCAATACGGCCGTCGACGGCAGGGCCAGTGGTCCAGTGCTCTACGGCCTGCCGCTGCTTCTCGGGGCTGGTGGTGTCGTCCTTCAGGATGGACAGGCGTACGGCCCCCAGGACCCTCGGGTTAGAGATCATGGCGCGGATCGTACTGGGGTGCACGCGAGATGAACAAGCCGGACAAATTTTTCCAGGACCAGACCCCCGCGCCGACCTTCACCACGATCCCGGTTCGGGGTCCCGGGCTGGCCTAGCGTCCCGGGACGTCGTACGACATCGCCGTACGACGTCGGGGAACTCATGGACGCCGTCCCATTTCGTCCCAGGAACGGGTGGGACGGCATCTTTGCGAGGTTCGCCGGAAACGCTCCGTGCTGACTGGATCACAGCCCGTGATCCGCAGGTCAGCTCGGAGGGACATCCCATGATTCGACGCACACTGCGCGGTGGTCTCCTGGCCGCGTTCGCGGTCGTCGCCGTCTTCCCGGTGGCGGCCGTCGCCGACGCGGGGCCGGCCGCGTCGGCCCACGCCTGGAACTCCACTCCCCCGCACCTCTCCGTGCCGTGGCAGCCGTCCGGCACACCGTCCACGCCGACGCGGCACACCCACGTGCCGACGAAGCACACCCATGTGAAGAGGCACGCCCGGCGTCACCACACGGTCACCCGTGTCCGTCACCAGCCTCACTTCCGGCATCTGCGCGGCCTGCGCCACGTCGTCGCGACCCGCGCCTGGGGCGACGTCTCCACGGGCGGACCGCGGCTGAACGTCCGGTCGGGGCCCGGCACCCGGTACCGCGTCGTCGGCTCACGGCCGGCCGGGGCCCGGGTCGCCGTCATCTGCGAGGTACGCGGTTCCGGCGTCCGGGGCGACCACCGCTGGTACCGGCTCCCCCACCGCAAGGGCTATGTCTCCGCCCACTATGTGCGCAGCCGCGGCGCCGTCCGCTGGTGCTGACGGCCCCTCCACCGCACCACCCATGAGCCGCGGTGCCTTCCGGCGGGCCTCGGGAACCCGCCGGAAGGCACCGCCCCGTCGAACGGCCGCTTCTCCCCCAGGTGGCGTAACCGCAGGTCAACTCCCCTTCATATTCCGGTGACCACGGTATGACCGGGCCCCGCCGCCGGGAACGCATCAGGGCGGTCACCCCGGCACGGCGAGGGAGCGAGATGGAGAGCCACGTGACGGTCAAGGGGCAGCCGCTGTCCGACGCGTCGCAGGACGAGGGGCGAGTTCTGACGGAGCGGCTGCGGGCGCTCAGGCGGCGGACGGGGCTCAGCCTGGCCGGGCTGGCCGCGGTCACCCCGTTCAGCAAGTCGACCTGGCACCGTTACCTGAACGGTGACCAGTTCCCGCCCCGGGCGGCGGTCGTGGCGCTCGGCCGGCTCGCGGAGGCCGAGCCGGGCCCGCTGCTCGCCCTGTGGGACGCGGCGGCCCGGGCACAGGCCGAGGGGCCGGTCACGGTGAGACAGCCCCCGGTCCCGGCCCCAGCCGTGCGGCCCCGCGGGCTCCGTCGGCCGAGCCGTGCCGTCGTCGCCCTCGCCGCCATGGCCGCGACCGTGGCGGTGACGGCCGGCGCGGCGGACGTACTGGACTCCGATCCGGCCGCGGCGCCCCGGACGGCCGCCTCCTGCCACGGCGGCGACTGCCAGGGGGAACTGCCCACCTCCGAGACCTGCGACCGGGACGCGCGTACGGAGAGCAGCGTCACCCGGGCCGCCGAGGCCGTGCTGCTGCGGTTCTCCCCGTCCTGCGGCACGGTCTGGTCGGAGCTGCGCACCCGCACGGGCGGCGCCCGGGAGATCTCGATCAGGTCGGGCCAGGACGAGCTGTCCGCCCAGTACCCGGGCGACCGCTCGGACGGCTACAACAGCCCGATGCTGGCCACGCCGGACCCGCACGGGGCACAGGCGTGCGCGGAGGTGGCCGGCACACCGGCGTGCACCGGGCGGTACGGGGCGCACGGCCGCTGAGGGCCGGGGCGGGCGTCGGTGACGGCTCGTCCGCCCCTTCCGGCAGCGCTACCGGAAGAGGCGCCCGTGCCCGGAGGCGGGTCAGCCGGCGCAGAGGGCCAGGTTGATCGTGTCGCCGGCCTTGACGACCGTCGGGGCGTGCGGGCTCGCGGCCAGGACCGAGCCCGGCTTGCAGCCCGTGACGGGTCGCTTGGAGACGGTGCCGACGATCAGTTTGCCCTTCGCCAGCGCCTCCCTGGCCAGGGTCAGGTCGTAGCCCGCGAGGTCGATCCTGACCTTGTCGCCCTTGATGTCGACGAGCACGGTGGTGGCCTCGCTCCTGGCGGGCGCGGTGCTCACGGCCGGCCGTGCCTCGTGATCCGTGCCGCCGGAGATGGCGGCGAGAGCCGTGCCCCCGCCCGCCACGATCAGCGCGGTGGCGACCGCGGCGATGCCCGCGGCCCGCCGGCGGCGGGTGCGGCGGACGATCCCCGGCGCGTCGAAGACGGGCGCGTCGGCGGAGTCTGCGTAGTTCCTCATGGCGTTCACCAGTTCCTCTTCGAAGGGTGTGCAGCCGGGGGCGGCGTCGTACGAGGTCATCGGCGTCCTCCCTGGGGCTGCCGTGGTGAAGGGCCGGAGAGTGCGGGGAACTGGCCCCTGAGCTTCTCGATCCCCCGGGCGAGCTGGGAGCGCACCGTGGACGGGGAGATGTCCAGGTCGGCCGCGATCTCGTCGTCCGAGAGGTCGTGGAAGTACCTGAGCACCACGACCGTCCGCATCCGCATGGGCAGTTGCTGCAGTGCGCGCACCAACTGGTCCCGGCTGTCGACCTGTTGGTACTGGTCGCCGGGCGCGGTCCGGTCGGGACCGTCCCCCACCGGGACGGCCCGGCGGAAGCGGCGCCAGCGGTCGTTGGCCAGGTTGACCATGATCCGCCGCACATACGCGTCCGGGGCGTCCTTGGCGGAGATGTGCCGCCATCTGCGGCAGGCCCGCTCCAGGGTCTCCTGGACCAGGTCCTCGGCCGCGTGCCGGTTCCCTGTCAGGACCAGGGCGCCCCGGAACAACGCGGCCGACCGGGCGGCGACGAAGCCGTGGAAGTCGGTCTCCACACGCTCCTCCCTTCCTGTCACCCGTCCTCGACGCGGAAGGCCCCCCGTCTGCTGCACAGGTGCGATGAGAGCTGGGTCACAGTCCACGAATGGCCCAGGGTCCGGAACATCCCCGCCCTCCCGATCGCTGTACAGGACATGAGCGACTACCGCATCGAGCACGACTCCATGGGCGAGGTAAGGGTTCCCGCGGACGCCAGGTGGCGGGCGCAGACGCAGCGGGCCGTCGAGAACTTCCCCATCTCCGGGCAGCGTCTGGAGCGCGCCCACATCGAGGCGCTCGCGCGGATCAAGGGCGCGGCGGCGAAGGTGAACGCGCGCCTCGGGGTCCTCGACAAGGACATCGCGGAGGCGGTGCAGGAGGCGGCCGAGGAGGTCGCGCGCGGGGACTGGGACGAGCACTTCCCGATCGACGTCTTCCAGACCGGCTCCGGTACCTCGTCGAACATGAACACCAACGAGGTGATCGCCACCCTGGCGACGGAGCGGCTGGGCAGGGACGTCCACCCGAACGACCATGTGAACGCGTCCCAGTCGTCCAACGACGTCTTCCCCTCCTCCATCCACATCGCGGCCACCGGGGCCGTCACCCGGGACCTGATCCCCGCCCTGGAGCACCTCGCGGCCTCGCTCACCCGCAAGTCCGAGGAGTTCGCGGACGTGGTGAAGTCGGGGCGGACGCATCTGATGGACGCCACACCCGTGACCCTGGGGCAGGAGTTCGGCGGTTACGCGGCCCAGATCCGCTACGGCGTCGAGCGGTTGTACGCCTCGCTCCCCCGTCTCGCCGAACTGCCCCTGGGCGGTACGGCGGTGGGCACCGGCATCAACACGCCCCCCGGCTTCTCCGCGGCCGTGATCGAGGAGGTGGCCCGGGTGACCGGGCTGCCGCTGACCGAGGCCCGTGACCACTTCGAGGCGCAGGGCGCGCGGGACGGCATCGTCGAGACCAGCGGGCAGCTGCGGACGATCGCCGTGGGACTGACGAAGATCGCCAACGATCTGCGGTGGATGTCCTCCGGGCCGCGCACCGGTCTCGCGGAGATCAACCTGCCCGATCTGCAGCCGGGTTCGTCGATCATGCCCGGCAAGGTCAACCCGGTGATCCCGGAGGCGGTGCTGATGGTCGCCGCCCAGGTCACGGGCAATGACGCGACGGTCGCCGCCGCGGGCGCGGCCGGCAACTTCGAGCTGAACGTCATGCTGCCGGTGATCGCGAAGAACGTGCTGGAGTCGATCCGGCTGCTGGCCAATGTCTCCCGGCTGCTCGCCGACCGGACCGTCGACGGGATCACGGCCGACCGGGAGCGGGCGCGGGAGTACGCCGAGTCCTCACCGTCCGTGGTCACCCCGCTGAACAAGTACATCGGCTACGAGGAGGCCGCCAAGGTCGCCAAGAAGGCGCTGGCCGAGCGGAGGACGATCCGGCAGGTCGTGCTGGACGGCGGCTATGTGGAGCGCGGCGACCTCACGCTCGGGCAGCTCGACGAGGCACTGGATGTCCTGCGGATGACGCGGCCGTAACCATTCGTCGACCAGGTCCCGCGCGGGCGAGAACCGTGACGCGCGCCGCAGCGTCGTATGCCCATGGCACCTAATATCTGTGCATGGCAGAGGGCGGAGCGGTGAGAGCGGACGCGGCGGCGGGTACGGCGGCGGACTACTGGGCGCCCGGCACCCAGATCCTGTGGCGGTACCGGGAGAACGCCGGCGAGCGCTTCCATATCGCCCGCCCCGTCACGGTCGTCCGCGACGACGCCGATGTGCTCGCCGTGTGGCTCGCGCCCGGCACCGAGTGCGTCAAGCCGGTCCTCGCCGACGGTACCCCCGTGCACGTCGAGCCGCTGGAGTCGCGTTACACCAAGCCGCGGACCGTCCAGCGCGACCGCTGGTTCGGCACAGGGGTGCTGAAGCTGGCCCGGCCCGGTGAGCCCTGGTCGGTGTGGCTGTTCTGGGAGCCGGGCTGGCAGTTCAAGAACTGGTACGTGAACCTGGAGACCCCGCTGGCCCGTTGGGGTGGCGGGGTGGACTCCGAGGACCACTTCCTCGACATCTCGGTGCATCCGGACCGCAGTTGGCACTGGCGCGACGAGGACGAGTTCGCACAGGCCCGGGCGGACGGGTTGATGGACGAGCAACTCGCCGCACAGGTGCGCGAAGCGGGACGTTCCGCCGTGGAGGTGATCCGTTCCTGGGGTCATCCGTTCAGCGACGGCTGGCAGCACTGGCGCCCGGATCCCTCGTGGGCTGTACCTTCTTTGCCGGAGGACTGGGACCGTACGCCCGCGCATCTGTCCTCATGAGACCCTTGATGCGCCCCCGGTCCACAACCGTAGGATCGTCCTCCGCAAGGGCGCAGGGCGGCAACTCCCGGGGCATGCGCTGGGCTTGACCGAACGTCACCGAGGGGCGGCAGGACGTGAGCGAGGGGTACGAGGGCAACACCGGAGCGAGCCGTGGACGGTTCGTTTCCGGCACAGGAACAGCCTCTGACCACGCGGGAATCCCGTTCCGGGGACACGTATTCCGGGTATCGGGATTCCTGCGGGACCAACTGCGCGTAGGACGCGCAGCCCCGGACGGACGGATTCGACACGCGTGACGGAGCACCCCATCTCCTTCGAGCGCCCGGGCGCCGACCCCGCGGACCCCCGCGGGGCACTCCTGCACACCCCGACGCAGGTGCCCGGCGCTCCCGCGGCCGCCTTACCCGCACAGGCGCGCACCGGAGAGACACCTTCGACGCCGGGGACCGCCGCACCGTGCGGCAAGGGAAAGGAGCCGGCCTCGCCTCCCGACACCACGGGCACGGGCCCGGAGCACTCCCAGCCCGCCGCCGTAGAAGCAGTGGAACCCGACATGCCCCGCCCGCGGCCCGTGCCCGAGGCCGTGACGGAGCGGCCGGGAGCCGAGCAGGACGGGCCGCAGGGCGGCGGCGAGGGTCAGGAACGCCGCATGGGCCAGGGGCTCTCGCCCGGGCAGCCCACACCCATGCGACGCGACGGTGACCGGCTGCGGTTCGTGGGTGCCGCGACCCGGCGCATCGCGCGCGGCATCGACCTCGACGAGATCGTCATGGGGCTGTGCCGGGCGACCGTGCCGACCTTCTCGGACGCGATCCTGGTCTATCTGCGCGACCCGCTGCCGGTCGGCGACGAGCGGCCCACGGGCCCGCTGCTGCTGCGTCTGCGGCGCACCGACCGCATTCCGGCCGAGCGGGACACCGAGGGCACCGGCTTCTCGCCCGCGCTCCAGCCGGAGCCGGCCGAGCTGTCCGAGCTGGACTCGCTCGGCGCCGAGCTGTGCGAGGTACGGCCCGGCAGCGCGCTCGCCGAGGTGCTGCGCGGGGTCCGGCCGGTCTTCACCGACGCGCCGGCCGCCCATGCCGCCCTGCCGGAACTTCTGGGCGAGGGCGGGGAGCTGCTGGTACCGGCCGGTCAGCGGGCGATCCTCGCCCCACTGCGGGGCCGACGTCGGGTCATCGGCGCCGCGCTGTTCCTGCGGCGGCCCGAGCGTCTGGCGTTCGAGCCCGACGATCTCCTGGTCGCCGCCCAGCTCGCCACGCACAGCGCGCTCGGCATCGACAAGGCGGTGCTGTACGGCCGGGAGGCGTACATCGCCGACGAGCTGCAGCGCACCATGCTGCCGGAGCATCTGCCGAGGCCCACGGGCGTCCGGCTGGCCTCGCGCTATCTGCCGGCCGCGGAGACCGCGCGGGTGGGCGGCGACTGGTACGACGCGATTCCGCTGCCGGGCAGCCGGGTCGCGCTGGTCGTGGGCGATGTCATGGGGCACTCGATGACCTCGGCCGCGATCATGGGCCAGCTGCGGACGACGGCGCAGACCCTCGCCGGTCTCGATCTGCCGCCGCAGGAGGTCCTTCACCACCTGGACGAGCAGGCCCAGCGGCTCGGCACGGACCGCATGGCGACCTGCCTGTACGCGGTCTACGACCCGGTCTCGCACCGCATCACCATCGCCAACGCGGGGCATCCGCCGCCGGTGCTGCTGCACCTGGGCGGGCGCGCGGAGGTGCTCCGGGTGCCGCCCGGGGCGCCGATCGGCGTCGGTGGCGTCGACTTCGAGGCCGTGGAGCTGGACGCGCCCGCCGGGGCCACGCTGCTGCTGTACACCGACGGGCTGGTCGAGTCCCGGCTGCGGGACGTGTGGACCGGCATAGAGCAGCTGCGGGAGAAGCTCGCCGCCACCGCGCAGCTGACGGGGCCAGACCATCCGCCGCCGCTGGAGGCGCTGTGCGACGAGGTGCTCGACATGCTCGGTCCCGGTGACCGGGACGACGACATCGCGTTGCTGGCCGCCCGGTTCGACGGGATCGCGCCGAGTGATGTGGCGTACTGGTTCCTGGAGCCGGAGGACGCGGCGCCCGGGCGGGCGCGGCGGCTGGCCCGTCGGGCTCTGGCCCGGTGGGGGCTGGAGGAGCTGAGCGACTCCGTCGAGCTGCTGGTGAGCGAGGTGGTCACCAACGCGGTCCGCTACGCGTCCCGGCCGGTGACGCTGCGGTTGCTGCGGACCGATGTGCTGCGGTGCGAGGTCGGCGACGACGTGCCGCAGTTGCCGCGGCTCCGGCAGGCTCGGGCGACGGACGAGGGCGGCCGCGGCCTGTATCTCGTCAACCGCCTGGCCCGGCGGTGGGGGGCGACCCGGTTGAGCACCGGGAAGGTGGTCTGGTTCGAGCTGAGCAAGACGGCCGCACCGAACTGACGGTACGAAGAAGGGGCGCGCGGTGTCTCGCCTGGGGGACCTACGGCGACGACTACTATCCGCTTGTCTTCGGCAACCGCCGCGATCTGGCCGC
>NZ_JBEXCS010000067.1:0-54456 GCF_040605395.1 Streptomyces sp. NPDC005648
AGTTGCTCGCGTCCACTGTGTTAGTTCTGAGGCAACGACCGTGTCGTGTTCCGGTTGACAGCTTCATAGTGTTTCGGTGGTTATAGCGTGAGGGAGACGCCCGGTTACATTCCGAACCCGGAAGCTAAGCCTTACAGCGCCGATGGTACTGCAGGGGGGACCCTGTGGGAGAGTAGGACGCCGCCGAACTCCTTTTAGAGCTCTGGCTCTTGGGCACACAAGCCCAGGAGCCAGAGCTTTTTTGCGTTGAGGTAGGGTCAGGGGGCATCGTTGGCTCGTTTCCCACAGGAGGCCCCCGGGTGGAGGTCCAGGAGACGCGTGTCCAGACGGACCGTGTCCTCACCATCCCCAACATCCTCAGCATGGCGCGTCTCGTCGGCGTGCCGATCTTCCTGTGGCTGATCCTCAGGCCGGAGTTCGGGGGACCGAAGAGTGACGGGTGGGCGCTGCTGGTGCTGGCTCTGAGCGGAGTCAGCGACTACCTGGACGGGAAGTTGGCGCGGCGCTGGAACCAGATCAGCAGTCTGGGCCGGCTCCTCGATCCCGCGGCCGACCGGCTCTACATTCTCTCGACATTGGTCGGACTCACCTGGCGCGAGATTCTGCCGATCTGGTTGACCGCTGTACTTCTGCTGCGAGAGTTGGTCCTCCTGGTGATGGTGGGCATCCTCAGGCGGCACGGCTATCCGCCGCCGCAGGTGAACTTCCTGGGCAAGGCGGCCACCTTCAACCTGATGTACGCCTTCCCGTTGCTCCTGCTCAGTGACGGATCTGGATGGATCCACTCACTCGCTGCTATTTTCGGATGGGCGTTCGCCGGATGGGGTACAACGCTGTACTGGTGGGCAGGAGTCCTCTACGTGGTACAAGTCCGCCGTCTGGTTCGTGCGGACGCCATGGCCGACTGAACTCGCCGATTGCTGCGGCCGTAGCGGCGCGATGGCCCCCGGCGTAGAAGTGCGGGACAATCTGACGGGTGAAGTCGGCCAGACCGTCGTCTCTTTGAGGAGGACGCTTCCGACATGAAGGCCGTCGTGATGGCCGGAGGCGAGGGCACACGCCTTCGCCCCATGACCTCGAGCATGCCCAAGCCGCTCCTACCCGTGGCGAACCGCCCGATCATGGAGCATGTGCTGAGGCTGCTGAAAAGGCATGGGCTGAACGAGACCGTCGTAACAGTCCAGTTCCTGGCCTCCTTGGTCAAGAACTACTTCGGTGACGGCGAAGAGCTCGGAATGGAGCTTTCCTATGCCAATGAGGAGAAGCCACTCGGTACCGCCGGGAGCGTGAAGAATGCCGAAGAGGCGTTGAAGGACGATGCTTTCCTCGTCATCTCCGGCGATGCGCTGACCGACTTCGATCTCACCGAGCTCATCAATTTCCACAAGGAAAAGGGTGCGCTCGTCACCGTGTGTCTGACGCGTGTGCCCAATCCTCTGGAATTCGGCATCACGATCGTCGACGAAGAGGGAAAGGTCGAGCGCTTCCTCGAGAAGCCGACCTGGGGGCAGGTCTTCTCGGACACGGTGAACACCGGCATCTATGTGATGGAGCCCGAGGTCTTCGACTATGTCGAGCCCGATGTGCCCGTCGACTGGTCCGGCGATGTCTTTCCCCAGCTGATGAAGGAGGGCAAGCCGATCTACGGCTATGTCGCCGAGGGCTACTGGGAGGACGTGGGCACGCACGAGAGCTATGTGAAGGCCCAGGCCGACGTCCTGGAGGGCAAGGTCGACGTCGAGATCGACGGTTTCGAGCTTTCCCCGGGGGTCTGGGTCGCCGAGGGTGCCGAGGTGCATCCGGATGCCGTGCTGCGCGGGCCGCTGTACATCGGTGACTATGCCAAGGTCGAGGCCGGCGCCGAAATTCGTGAGCACACCGTCGTCGGTTCGAACGTCGTCGTGAAGAGCGGCGCCTTTCTGCACAAGGCCGTGGTGCACGACAACGTGTACGTGGGCCAGCACAGCAATCTGCGTGGCTGTGTGGTCGGCAAGAACACCGACATCATGCGCGCCGCTCGGATCGAGGACGGCGCGGTCATCGGTGATGAGTGTCTGATCGGTGAAGAATCGATCGTTCAGGGCAATGTACGGGTCTACCCGTTCAAGACCATCGAGGCCGGTGCCTTCGTCAACACCTCGGTCATCTGGGAGTCCAGGGGCCAGGCCCATCTCTTCGGCGCCCGTGGGGTCTCCGGCATCCTGAACGTCGAGATCACGCCAGAACTCGCCGTCCGCCTCGCCGGTGCCTACGCGACGACCCTCAAGAAGGGTTCCACCGTCACCACGGCCCGCGACCACTCCCGGGGTGCCCGCGCCCTCAAGCGGGCGGTGATCTCCGCTCTCCAGGCCAGCGCCATCGACGTACGGGACCTGGAGAACGTGCCGTTGCCCGTGGCCCGTCAGCAGACCGCGCGCGGGAGCGCCGGCGGGATCATGATCCGCACCACACCCGGGGTGCCGGACTCCGTGGACATCATGTTCTTCGACGGGAACGGGGCCGACCTCTCGCAGGGCAGCCAGCGCAAGCTGGACCGGGTGTTCGCGCGCCAGGAGTACCGGCGTGCGTTCCCCGGCGAGATCGGTGACCTGCATTTCCCGGCCAGTGTCTTCGACTCGTACACCGGTTCGCTGCTGCGGAATGTCGACACGACCGGCATCACCGAGTCCGGGTTGAAGGTCGTCGTGGATGCTTCGAACGGCAGTTCAGGGCTTGTGCTGCCCAGTCTGCTCGGGAAGCTCGGCGTGGACTCCCTGACGATCAACCCCGGTCTCGACGAGTCCCGGCCCACGGAGACCGGTGACCAGCGGCGTTCCGGGCTCGTGCGGCTGGGCGAGATCGTCGCCTCGTCCCGGGCGGCGTTCGGCGTGCGGTTCGACCCCGTCGGTGAGCGGCTCTCCCTCGTGGACGAGAAGGGGCGGATCATCGAGGACGACCGGGCCCTGCTCGTCATGCTCGACCTGGTCGCCGCCGAGCGGCGCAGCGGTCGGGTGGCGCTCCCGGTGACCACGACCCGGATCGCCGAGCAGGTGGCGGCCTATCACGGCACGCAGGTCGAGTGGACGACCACCTCACCCGACGACCTCACCAGGGTCGGCGGCGACGACACGACCATCTTCGGCGGTGACGGCAAGGGCGCCTTCATCGTCCCGGAGTTCAGCAGTGTCTTCGACGGTACGGCGGCCTTCGTGCGCCTGATCGGTCTGGTGGCGCGGACGCAGCTCACGCTCAGCCAGATCGACGCCCGTATCCCGCGTGCGCACGTCCTCAAGCGGGATCTGGCGACTCCCTGGGCCGTCAAGGGACTGGTGATGCGCCGGGTCGTCGAGGCGGCCGGGGATCGCTTCGTGGACACCACCGACGGGGTACGGGTGGTGGAGACCGACGGGCGCTGGGTGATGGTGCTGCCCGACCCCGCCGAGGCCGTCACCCATCTGTGGGCGGAGGGTCCGGACGACGCCTCCGCGCAGGCCCTGCTCGACGAGTGGTCGGCCGTGGTGGACAGCGCGGGCCGCTGAAAGACGCAGCACGCGTGCGTGCCGGACAGGTGTCCCCAAGGGGGCCTGTCCGGCACACCGGTGGGGCCGTTCGGAGGTAGTGGTCGCAACGTGCGACGATGTGCGGCATGCCGCAGCAGCCCCCCATTCGGAGCACACCGACGCGCCCCTCGCGGCCGGACGCGTCCATGTTCCTGCTCACCAATGTCATGGACCACAGCCTCGACGACGGATACGCCGAGGCCGCCGCCCGCAAGAAGGCCGAGGGCGCCGGCGGGATGCCCAAGACGCTCCGGGCGCGGCTGGGGCTTGCCGCGGGGCTGGTCCTCGCGGCCCTCGTGGTGACCGTCGGGGCGGCGCAGGCGCGTGTGGCGGCTCCGGTCGTGGCCAAGGAGCGCCAGGAGCTGATCGACCGCATCGACCGGGAGACGACGACCGCGGACAAGCTGGAGGGCTCGGTCGACAAGCTGCGTGACGACGTGAGCACGCGCCAGCGGGAGGCTCTGAAGAAGAGCGGCACCGGAGACCAGTCGGAGCTGGTGGGCGTCCTGTCGGGCGCCGTCGCGGTACACGGTCCAGGTGTGAAGCTGGTCGTGAACGACGCCAAGGAAGCCACCTCCGGGGGCAACGGCAACCCGCGCGAGACCACGGACTTCTCCGACACCGGACGGGTCCGCGACCGCGACATGCAGCGCGTCGTCAACGGGCTGTGGGAGTCGGGCGCCGAGGCCGTCTCCATCAACGGGCAGCGGCTGACCGCCCTGTCCGCGATCAGGGCCGCCGGGGACGCGATACTGGTCGACAACAAGCCACTGGTGCCGCCTTACACGGTGCTCGCCGTGGGCAACGGCAAGCAGCTGAGCACCACGTTCCAGAACAGCGCCGACGGCCTCTACCTGCACGCGCTGCAAGAGGACTACGGCATCCGGACCGCCATCTCCGTGGAGAGCGACCTCCGGCTGCCCGCGGCACCGAGTGTGATCGTACGTACAGCACAGCCGAAGACCGAGAAGACTGAGAAGGGCACATCGTGATCGCCGTACTGGGCCTCGTCGTGGGAGTCGTGGCCGGACTGTTGGTCCGGCCTGAGGTTCCGGCGGTCGTCGAGCCTTATCTGCCGATCGCCGTCGTCGCGGCGCTCGACGCCGTCTTCGGTGGTCTGCGGGCCATGCTCGACGGGATCTTCGACGACAAGGTCTTCGTGGTGTCGTTCCTGTCCAACGTGGTGGTGGCCGCGCTGATCGTGTTCCTGGGCGACAAGTTGGGCGTGGGCGCCCAGCTGTCCACCGGAGTCGTGGTGGTCCTCGGCATCCGTATCTTCTCGAACGCCGCGGCGATCCGCCGGCACGTCTTCCGGGCGTGAGGCGATGAGCGAGAACGAGGAGACGCCCGAGAACCGGCTGCGCAGGGAACTGCCCGAGGAAGTACCCGCGACGCCCCCGGAGGCCGCGGCGTCCGCCGAGGAGGCGGCGAAGCCCGAGCTGACCGGCAGGCAGCGGCTCGTCGAGGGACTGTGGCCCCCGCGCGTCAGCCGGGCCCAACTCATCGTCGCGCTGCTGCTGTTCGGCCTGGGTTTCGGTCTTGCGGTCCAGGTGGCCTCGAACAGCGACAGTGACAGCGCGTTGCGCGGCGCCCGCCAGGAGGATCTTGTGCGCATCCTCGATGAACTGGATGACCGCACACAGCGTCTTGAAGACGAGAAGCAGGGACTGGAGAAGCAGCGGGACGAGTTGGAGAACAGCTCGGACCAGGCGGAGGAGGCCCGTAAGCAGACCGTCGAGAAGGAGAGGCAACTCGGCATTCTGGCGGGCACGGTGGCCGCGCAGGGCCCCGGCATCACGATGACGATCGAGGACACGAAGGGGACGGTCGAGGCGGACATGCTGCTCGACGCGATCCAGGAGCTGCGCGCCGCGGGGGCGGAGGCGATCCAGGTGAACGACGTCCGCGTCGTCGCAGGCACGTATCTCTCGGACTCGGGCAAGAGCGTCAGCGTCGACGGGAACAAGATCAAAGCGCCCTATCGTTTCAAGGTCATCGGCAAGCCGGCGGATCTCGAGCCGGCGCTCAACATCCCCGGAGGCGTGGTGCAGACTCTCGAGAAGGAGCAGGCCACCGTCACCGTCGAGCGGTCGAACAAGATCGTTGTGGACGCCTTGCGAGCCGCGAAGCGGCCTGACTACGCTCGGTCGTCCTCGCAGTGAACCGGGGGTGCATGCGGGGCGTCCGGCAGGGGCATGAGGTTGCGGGGGGTCGGCGCACCGATTGGGTGGTGCGTGGTGGAAACTGTCTGGTGGTCACGGACGTTGTGAGGATGTCCGGGTCACCCGGCGTATTGAGTCAGGGTTCGTCCTGCCCCACGGGCGGGTCTGTTTCGGTCAAGGGGAATCGCCCGTGAAGTTGTTTGCGAAGTTGTTCGGCAAGAGCGCGCGAGAGGGCAGCGACAATGCCACCGCTCGGCATCGCGCGCAGCCCGACGAGGAAGGCCCGCGTCCGCTGTTCCGGGACCAGGTCGGCGGTTCGGGCGGTGACATTCCCGGAGGTCAGGGCGCGCCGTCTGTTGACCCTGCGCAGTCCGGCGGCATAGGTTTCGGGCAACCGTCAACCTCAAGTACGGGTGGAGGGTTTTCCCCTATGTCGGCCCTGGTGTGTACGAGGTGCGGTAACCGCAACGCGGAGAACAGCCGCTTCTGCTCCAACTGCGGCGCTCCCCTGCGGGCGGGCGCGACGCCGGAGCGTCCGTCCGAGACGACCTCCACGATCTCCATCTCCGGTCTCGAGGCATACGATGCCGAGGTGACCGGTCAGACGCAGTTGCCGGCGCTCTCGCCCGAGGCGCAGGCGGCCGTCGACGCGCTGCCGCTGGGCTCCGCCCTGCTGGTCGTGCGCCGCGGCCCGAACTCGGGCAGCCGCTTCCTCCTGGACGGCGACCTGACCACGGCCGGCCGTCACCCTCAGAGCGACATCTTCCTGGACGACGTGACGGTCTCGCGCCGGCATGTGGAGTTCCGCCGCGGGGCGGACGGCTCGTTCACGGTGGCTGACGTCGGCAGTCTGAACGGCACGTACGTCAACCGCGAGCGGATCGACCAGGTCGCCCTGAACAACGGCGACGAGGTCCAGATCGGCAAGTACCGGCTGGTCTTCTACGCGAGCCAGCGGGGCTACTGACCCGCTCCCGGACACCGTCCGGGTGGGACCCCAGGGAATGTCCATGCTTCAAACACCGAGCGGTGGTGCCGGCCACGGCACCACCGCCACGGACAGCGGACTGATGAGCATCGGCACGGTGCTGAACGCGCTGCGTGACGAGTTCCCCGAAGTCACCATCTCCAAGATCCGCTTCCTGGAGTCGGAAGGGCTCATCGAGCCGCAGCGGACCCCCTCGGGCTACCGCAAGTTCACCGTCGGTGACGTGGAGCGCCTCGGGCACGTCCTGAGGATGCAGCGGGACCACTACCTGCCGCTCAAGGTGATCCGCGAGCACCTGGACGCCATGGAGCGCGGTGAGGCGGCCCCGCTGCCCGCGGTGGGCCGTCAGCGGGACGGCGAGGCCGCCCTGGAGATCGTGGAAGGGCCCACGGCGGCCCGGATCGGCAAGGCCGAGCTGCTCGCCGCCGCCGGGATCGGCGAGGACGAGCTCAAGGAGTGGGAGTCGTACGGGCTGCTCGCCCCGTTGCCCGACGGGGCGTACGACGCCGAGACGGTCACCGTCGCGACGCTCGTCGTGGAGCTCGGGCGGTTCGGGATCGAACCGCGGCACCTGCGGGTGATGAAGGCCGCCGCCGACCGGGAGGCGGGTCTCGTGGACCAGGTGGTGGCTCCGCTCAAGCGGCACCGCAATCCGCAGACCAGGGCCCACGCCGAGGCCCGTACCAAGGAGCTGGCGGCGCTCACCGTGAAGCTGCACGCGGCCCTCGTGCAGACCGCGCTCGGCGTGCGTCTGCCCTGAGCCGGGAGCGTCCGCCGAGGCCGGATCGGTCCCCCAATCTCTGCCCGACTACCCAAACATCCCGGGCACGTCCTAGGGTTGCTGTGTGAACGAGCTCGATGTCGTAGGTGTCCGGGTCGAAATGCCCTCCAACCAACCGATCGTGCTCCTGCGTGAAGTGGGAGGCGACCGCTACCTCCCCATCTGGATCGGGCCCGGGGAGGCGACGGCGATCGCCTTCGCCCAGCAGGGCATGGCCCCCGCACGACCGCTGACCCACGACCTGTTCAAGGACGTGCTGGAAGCCGTCGGCCAGGAGCTCACGGAAGTACGCATCACCGACCTGCGTGAGGGCGTCTTCTACGCGGAGCTGGTCTTCGCCAGCGGAGTCGAGGTGAGCGCCCGCCCGTCCGATGCCATAGCGCTGGCCCTGCGCACCGGGACGCCGATCTACGGCAGTGACGGCGTGCTCGACGACGCGGGTATCGCGATCCCGGACGAGCAGGAGGACGAGGTGGAGAAGTTCCGCGAGTTCCTCGACCAGATCTCCCCGGAGGACTTCGGCACCAGCAGCCAGTGAGGCGCGGCCGGCCCGGCGGATCCCCGGTCCGTGGCGGGCCGGTTTCGGTTGGTCCGGTTTCGAGCGGTCCGGGCTTGAATGCTGGCATTTGCCACCGGCGAGTGAGTGCGTCCTGCGGCTCGCTCCGAGCGCATTCGGCTAGCCTTTCCCCGCGATGGGGTACGGGAAACCACTCCTAGGGTGATTATCACTCGGCGTGCCGAGTGTGGCGGTCGTTGACGCACCCCTGGTGGCTGCCTACCTTCGAGGAGGCAGGTCAAGGACGGAGGTCGGCGTGAGAAGCAGCGGCGACGGTACGGCTGGGGGTGCCCCCGGACGTGAGGTGGGGGGAAGCCTTCCGTACCCGCTTCCCGGCAGCGCGGCCGATCACGCTCCCCAGCGACCGACGGCCGTGCCCAGCAGCGGAGGGGCGACGTCCATGGCGTCCGAGCAGATCGGCTACCGCGGGCCGACGGCCTGTGCGGCCGCCGGCATCACCTACCGGCAACTCGACTACTGGGCGCGCACCGGCCTCGTCGAGCCGAGCGTGCGGCCCGCCCACGGGTCGGGGACCCAGCGGCTCTACAGCTTCCGGGACGTCGTCGTCCTGAAGATCGTCAAGCGGTTCCTGGACACGGGTGTGTCGCTGCAGAACATCCGCACGGCCGTGCAGCATCTGCGCGAGCGCGGTTTCCGGGACCTGGAGCGCATGACGCTCATGAGTGACGGCGCCACCGTCTACGAGTGCACCTCGCCCGACGAGGTCCACGCGCTGCTCCAGGGCGGCCAGGGGATCTTCGGGATCGCCGTCGGCGTGGTGTGGCGGGACGTCGAGAGCGCGCTCTCGCAGCTGCACGGAGAGCGGATCGACACCGGCGAGACCCTCATCGGGCAGAACCCGACCGACGAGCTGGCGCGGCGCCGCAACCGGGCCGTCTAGACGGGAGCGGCGGTCCCCTCAGGGCGTCGACAGCCTCCGGGCGGTCGTACGGGGGCGTTGTCAGTGGCGTAGGGCAGCATCGGACATGTGAGAAACGCGCCCACGATCCTGCATCTCGACATGGATGCCTTCTACGCCTCGGCGGAGCAGGCGTCCAAGCCGAGCCTGCGCGGGAAGGCCGTGATCGTGGGCGGGCTGGGGCCGCGTGGGGTGGTGGCCACGGCTTCGTACGAGGCGCGGGTCTTCGGAGTGCGGTCCGCGATGCCGATGGCGCAGGCGCGGCGGCTGGCGCCGAACGCCGCGTATCTGGTGCCGCGCTTCGGGTTCTACCGGGCGATCAGCGAGCAGGTGATGGGGCTGCTGCACGGGCTGTCGCCGCTGGTGGAGCCGCTCAGCCTGGATGAGGCGTTCGTGGACCTGGAGGCCGGTCAGGCGGCCTGGGACGCCTCCTCGGCCCGACTGGTCGGGGAGAAGCTGCGGGCCGACATACGGGCCGTCACGGGGCTCACCGGGTCGGTGGGGCTCGCCGCGTCCAAGATGCTCGCGAAGATCGCCTCCGAGGAGGCCAAGCCGGACGGGCTGGTCCTGATCGAGCCCGGCACCGAGCGGGCGATGCTGGGGCCGATGCCGGTGCGGACCCTGCCGGGGGTGGGGCCGGCGACGGGGGACCATCTGCGGCGGGCCGGGATCAGCACGGTGGACGACATCGCCGAGGCCGGGGAGGACGAGCTCGTACGGCTGCTGGGCAAGGCCCACGGGCATGCCCTGCACGCCATGGCGCTGGCCCACGACGACCGGCCCGTGGTCGCCGAGCGGGAGGCCAAGTCGGTCTCCGTCGAGGACACGTACGACGTGGACATCCATGACCGGCTGCGGGTGGGGATGGAGGTGCAGCGGCTGGCGGACCGGTGTGTGCGGCGGCTACGGGGGGCCGGGCTGTCGGGGCGGACCATCGTGTTGAAGGTGCGGCGGTACGACTTCTCGACGCTGACCCGGTCGGAGACGCTGCGCGGGCCCACCGACGATCCGGCGGTGGTGCGGGAGGCCGCGGCTCGGCTGCTGGAGGGCGTGGACACGACGGGGGGTGTGCGGTTGCTGGGTGTGGGGGTGAGCGGGCTTGCCGACTACACGCAGGAGGACCTGTTCGCGCAGGCGGCGGGGGAGGGGACTGAGCTCGCGGACGACGAGGGGGAGCAGGGCGGTGCGGTGGAGGAGCGGGTCGTGGTGGTCGAGCGCCGGTGGTCGGCGGGGCACGATGTGCGGCATGCCGAGTTCGGGCACGGGTGGGTGCAGGGCAGCGGTCTGGGACGGGTGACGGTGCGGTTCGAGACCCCGGGGTCCGAGGTGGGGCGGGTGCGGACGTTCTCGGTCGATGATCCTGAGCTGGAGCCGGCTGATCCGTTGCCGTTGGTGGAGGGGGGAGCAGGGGTCTCGGTGGACGAGGTTCGGGGGTGAGCGGTGCTGGGGCTGGAGGGGGGGAGTGCCGCTCGCCCGCGCTTGCGGGGTGCCGCTGCGCCCACCCGTGCCGCCCGAGCATCACGACTGCACGCAGCCACGCAGGTTCCAGCGGTTCTACGCCCCCGCGTCCTCCGTGCCCGCCAGCCTGCCGAAGTCCCGGTCGGGGAAGGGGGGAGGCGGGGCCACGTCCAGGCCGTAGTGGTGGTAGAGCTGGAGTTCTTGTTCGGGGGAGAGATGACGGCCTACCCCGAAGTCGGGGGCGTCCTTGATGAGGGAGCGGTCGAAGGGGATGTGGAGGGTGCCCTCGATCAGCTCGCTGGGCTCCAGCGGGACGAAGGCGTCGCGGGAGAAGAGGCCGGTGCGTATGGCCGCCCACTCCGGCACGCCGGTCGCGTCGTCGAGGTAGACCTCGTCGATGGTGCCGATCTTGGTGCCGTTGCGGTCGAACGCCTTGCGGCCGATCAGATTGCGCGGATCGATGTCGGTCTGCACGGGGCCCTCCACTGGTTCGCCACTCGCAACTCATCCGTAAGCACTACAAAAGAGCACATTGGACAAGGTGGCCACTCGAACGCCCCGGTGCCGACCTCGCTGGTACGCTGGCAGCGGCTGCTGACCCCGCGCGGGAGAGTCCTCCGGAGAACTTCCGGGGGCGCCGAAGGAGCAAATCCTCCCCGGAATCTCTCAGGCACACGTACCGCACGGACGAGGTCACTCTGGAAAGCAGGGCGGGTGTCGACGGCTTCCGCTCTCACCGACGGTGAAAGCCGGGAGCTCTTGGGCGACCCGGTGAAGCTCTCAGGTCGAGATGACAGAGGGGGAGGCCGTTCGGGTACCCGTGCCGTGGTGCCCCTCGAAGGTCGTCAGACCAGGAGGCCTCCGCAATGACCGCCCACCGCATTCCGCTCGCCGAGCTCGAGCAGGGTATTCGCTTCGAACAGCGCCATATCGGGCCCGACCAGGAAGCCCGCGCCAAGATGCTCGCGCAGGTCGGGTACGGCTCGCTGGACGAGCTCACCGCCGCCGCGGTGCCGGATGTGATCAAGAACGCCGATGACGTCCTGAAGCTGCCGGGCGCGCGTACCGAGGCCGAGGTGCTCGCCGAGCTGCGTTCGCTCGCCGACCGGAACCAGGTGCTCGGGTCCATGATCGGGCTCGGGTACTACGGCACCTTCACCCCGCCCGTCATCCTGCGCAACGTCATGGAGAATCCCGCCTGGTACACGGCGTACACGCCGTACCAGCCCGAGATCTCCCAGGGGCGGCTCGAAGCGCTCCTCAACTTCCAGACCGTGGTAGCCGACCTCACCGGGCTCCCCACCTCCGGTGCCTCGCTGCTCGACGAGGGGACCGCCGCCGCCGAGGCCGTGGCGCTGTCCCGGCGGATGGGGAAGAACAAGAAGGGCCTCTTCCTCGTCGACGCGGACGCGCTGCCGCAGACCATCGCCGTGATCGAGACCCGCGCCGAGCCGACCGGCGTGGAGATCGTCGTCGCCGATCTGAGCGACGGGATCCCGGCCGAGATCGCCGCACGGGAGATCAACGGCGTGCTCATCCAGTACCCCGGCGCCTCCGGTGCCGTACGCGACATCAAGCCGGTCATCGACCAGGCGCACGAGCTGGGCGCCCTGGTCACCGTCGCCGCCGACCTGCTCGCGCTGACCCTGCTGAAGTCGCCGGGTGAGCTCGGGGCGGACATCGCGGTCGGTACGACGCAGCGGTTCGGTGTGCCGATGGGCTTCGGCGGGCCGCACGCGGGCTACATGGCCGTACAGGAGAAGTTCGCGCGGAGCCTGCCCGGGCGGCTCGTGGGGGTGTCCGTCGACGCGGACGGGCACAAGGCGTACCGGCTGGCGCTGCAGACCCGTGAGCAGCACATCCGCCGGGAGAAGGCCACCAGCAACATCTGTACCGCTCAGGTGCTGCTCGCCGTCATGGCCGGCATGTACGCCGTCTACCACGGGCCGGAGGGGCTGCGCACGATCGCGTGGCGCACCCACCGGTACGCCTCGATCCTGGCCGAAGGGCTGAGGGCCGGCGGCGTCGAGGTGGTGCACGGTTCCTGGTTCGACACGCTCACCGTGCGGGTCGCCGGGCGCGCCGCCGAGGTCGTCGCCGCCGCACGGGACAACGGGGTCAATCTGCACCTGGTCGACGCCGACCACGTCTCGATCGCGTGCGACGAGACCACCACGCGGGCCCAACTGGCCGCCGTATGGACGGCGTTCGGGCTGGAGGGGGACGTGGCCGCCCTGGACGCCGCGGCCGCGCAGGCGTTGCCTGAGGGGCTGCTGCGCAGCGACGAGTTCCTGGCCCACCCCGTCTTCCACCAGTACCGCTCCGAGACCGCGATGCTGCGGTACCTGCGGCGGCTGGCCGACCGGGACTACGCGCTGGACCGCGGCATGATCCCGCTGGGCTCCTGCACGATGAAGCTCAACGCGACCACCGAGATGGAGCCGGTCACCTGGCCCGAGTTCGGGCAGCTGCACCCCTTCGCGCCCGCCGAGCAGGCGCAGGGGTATCTGACGCTCATCCATGAGCTGGAGGAGCGGCTCGCCGAGGTCACCGGGTACGACAAGGTGTCGCTGCAGCCCAACGCCGGGTCGCAGGGCGAGCTGGCCGGTCTGCTCGCGGTGCGCGGGTACCACCGGGCCAACGGGGACGAGCAGCGGACCGTCTGCCTCATTCCGTCGTCCGCGCACGGGACGAACGCCGCGAGCGCCGTGATGGCCGGGATGAAGGTCGTCGTCGTGAAGACCGCCGAGGACGGCGAGATCGACGTCGAGGACCTGCGGGCGAAGATCGAGCAGTACCGCGACGAGCTGGCCGTGCTGATGATCACGTACCCCTCGACGCACGGTGTGTTCGAGGAGCATGTCGCCGACATCTGTGCCCAGGTGCACGAGGCGGGCGGCCAGGTCTACGTCGACGGCGCCAACCTCAACGCGCTGGTCGGGCTGGCCAAGCCCGGGCACTTCGGCGGTGACGTCTCCCATCTGAACCTGCACAAGACCTTCTGCATCCCGCACGGCGGCGGCGGTCCCGGCGTCGGTCCCGTGGGGGTACGGGCGCACCTGGCGCCGTATCTCCCGAACCACCCGCTGCAGCCCGCCGCCGGGCCGGAGACGGGGGTCGGGCCGATCTCCGCCGCGCCCTGGGGCTCGGCCGGGATACTGCCGATCTCCTGGGCCTACGTCCGGCTCATGGGCGGTGAGGGGCTGAAGCGGGCCACGCAGGTGGCCGTGCTCTCCGCCAACTACATCGCCAAGCGGCTCGAACCGCACTACCCCGTGCTCTACACCGGCCCCGGCGGGCTGGTCGCGCACGAGTGCATCATCGATCTGCGGCCGCTCACCAAGGCCACCGGGGTGTCGGTGGACGACGTGGCCAAGCGGCTCATCGACTACGGGTTCCACGCGCCGACGATGTCGTTCCCGGTGGCCGGCACGCTGATGATCGAGCCGACCGAGTCCGAGGACCTCGTCGAGCTGGACCGGTTCTGCGAGGCGATGATCGCCATTCGGGCGGAGATCGAGAAGGTGGGCGCGGGCGAGTGGCCCGCGGACGACAATCCGCTGCGTGGCGCGCCGCACACCGCCGCCGCGCTGGGCGGGGAGTGGGAACACGCCTACTCGCGTGAGGAGGCCGTGTTCCCGCCCGGGGTCTCGGCCGCCGACAAGTACTGGCCGCCGGTACGGCGGATCGACCAGGCGTACGGTGACCGGAACCTGGTGTGCTCGTGCCCGCCGCTGGACGCGTACGAGGACTGAGGCCGAGGCAGCGGCTGAGGTGCGGGGCCCCGCTTCGGCGGGGCCTTTGCCGTGACGGGCTATGCCGTCGCGAGGGAGACCTCCGTCGACTTGATCAACGCGACGACCGGTGTGCCCGAGGTCAGACCGAGGTCCTGAACGGCGTCTCTCGTGATGGCGGACGTCAACTCGCCTCCCTGCACGGCCACTTTGACCGAGGCCATGGCGCCGCCGGTGGAGACGTCGGTGACGGTGCCGGGGATCTGGTTGCGGATGGAGAGGCCCTCGACCGGGGCAGTGGCCAGGGAGACCTCCGTCGACTTCACCAGGGCGCGGACGGCGGTGCCGTCGGTGAGGCCGAGTTCCTCGACCGACTCCAGGGTGATCGCGGCGGTGATGTCCTGGCCACCGGTGAGGCGGACCTTGACGGTGGCCATCACCTCGCCGGGGGTGACCGAGGTGACGGTGCCGGGGATCTGGTTGCGGATGCTCAGGGTCATGGGCTCAACCTAGGCCCCTGCACGGCTCATGCCGGGTATGCGTGGGTCTGCGTCGCCTTGACCGTCGCCCAGACCGGTGCACCGGGGCGCAGATCGAGTTCGGCGGCGGCGACCGTGGTGAGGTCGGCGGCGAGGGGGAGTTCGCCGGTGAGGGCGGCGCGGATCTGGTCGCCGTGGGTCTCCAGGCCGGCCACCTCGCAGCGCCAGTGGTTGCGGGCGCTGGAGCCGGTGGGCGGGTCGCGGAAGAGGGTGACGGCGCTGGGCGGGAACGCCACGAAGACGGGGCCGGAGAGGTGCTCGGTCGTGGTGATGTCCGGGCCGGCCTCCAGGTGGACGGTGTGGCCGTCGGCCTTGCCCTTGTAGAGATTCAGACCGACCAGTTGGGCGATGTAGTCGGTGCGGGGGTGGCGGGCGATGTCGGATGGGGTGCCCTCCTGCACGACCCTGCCGTGCTCGACGACCACCAGGCGGTCGGCCAGCACCATGGCGTCCAGCGGATCGTGGGTGACGAGTACGGCCACCGCCTCGAAGTCGGCGAGGTGGCGGCGGAGTTGGGCGCGTACGTCGAGGCGGGTACGGGCGTCCAGGGCGGCGAGGGGTTCGTCGAGGAGGAGCAGACGGGGGTTGGTGGCGAGGGCCCGGGCCAGGGCCACGCGCTGGGCCTGGCCGCCGGAGAGGCGGCGGGGCTTGGCGGTGGCGTGGTCGGTGAGGTTCATACGGGCCAGCCATGCGGCGGCCTGGGCTCGGGATTCGGCCTTGGTGGCACCCTGGCAGCGGGGGCCGAAGGCGACGTTGTCGAGGGCCGTGAGGTGGGGGAAGAGGAGGTAGTCCTGGAATACGACGCCTACGGGGCGGGATTCGGGGGGTGTGCGGGTGAGGTCGGTGCCGTCCAGGTGGAGATGGCCGGAGGTGAGGGGGGTGAGGCCGGCCAGGGCTCGTAGGGCGGTGGTCTTGCCGGCACCGTTGGGGCCGAGGAGGGCGAGGACTTCGCCGGGAGTGGCTGTGAGGGTGATGTCCAGGTGGAAGCGGGGGTGGGTTACTACTAGGTGGGCGTCTAGGGCGGGGTTTGTCGGCGGGTGCGGGTGCGGGTGCGGGTGCGGGTGCGGGTGCGGGGTGGGGGCCCGGCCTTCGGCCGGGATCGTGTTCCCACCCGCACCACCCGTGCGACTTTCGTGGTCAGGTGCCGGTGGCCCCTGTGGGGGCTGGGCGCCGTCGGCGGCTGCGGGATCGTGGGCCGTGGGGGCGGTATTGGGGGCCGCGGCTGCTGCGGCTGGGGGGGTGTTGGGCGTCGCCGTGGTGTCGGCTTGGAGAGTTGGGTCCGTTTGGTCTTGGTTTTTCATGACGGTGTCATCCAGCGGTCCCGCAGGCCGGCCAGCACCGCGATCGAGACTGCCAGGAGGACCAGGCTGAGGGCGATCGCTGCTTCCGGGTTGTTCTGGAGGGCCAGGTAGACGGCGAGGGGCATGGTCTGGGTGCGGCCCGGGAAGTTGCCGGCGAAGGTGATCGTCGCCCCGAACTCACCCAGGGCCCGGGCCCAGGCCAGGACCGCGCCCGCGGCGATGCCCGGGGCGATCAGCGGGAGGGTGACCCGGCGGAACGCGGTGAAGCGGGACGCGCCCAGGGTGGTGGCCGCCTCCTCGTAGCGCGGGTCCGCCGCACGCAGGGTGCCCTCGACGCTGATGACCAGGAACGGCATCGCCACGAAGGCCTCGGCGACCACCACGCCGGTCGTGGTGAAGGGGAGCGTGATGCCGAACCAGGAGTCCAGCCACCGGCCGACGACGCCGTTGCGGCCGAGGGCCAGGAGGAGGGCGACGCCGCCGACGACCGGGGGGAGGACCAGGGGGAGGGTCACCAGGGCCCGTACCAGCCCTCGGCCCGGGAAGTCCGCGCGGGCCAGCAGCCAGGCGAGGGGGACGCCGATCACCAGGCTCACCGCCGTCGCCGCTGTGGCGCAGAACAGGGACAGCCGGAGAGCCTGCCAGACCTCGGCGCTGGTCAGCTGGTCGGGGAGGGTGCTCCACGGGGCCCGTACCAGGAGGGCGACCAGGGGGAGCAGAAGGAAGGCCAGGCCCAGGAGGGCGGGGAGGAGGAGAGGGAGGGGGACGGATGACTGGCGCGGACGGCCGCCGGTCTTGCGGACATGCCCCCGCCGCGGCCCGCCCTCCAGGGTGTCGGCCGCGGCGTCGGGCTTGTCGGTGGGGGTCACGGCTTGAGGAACCCGGCCTCGGTCAGGACCTTCTGGCCCTCCGCGGACTGCACGAGGGCGATGAACTCCTTGGCCGCCGCCGCGTTGGGGGCGTCCTTGAGGAGGACGATCGGGTACGCGTTGACGGCGCCCGCGGACTCGGGGAACTCCACGCCCTGGACCTTGCTGCCGGCGGCCTTCACATCCGTCTTGTAGACGACGGCCGCGTCGGCCTCCTTCAGCTCCACCTTCGTCAGGGCGCTCTTGACGTCCTGCTCGTAGGAGACCGGGGTCAGCTTCAGCTTGGCGGCGGTCAGGGCCTTCTGGGCGGCGGCACCGCACGGCACCGTCTTGTCGCACAGCACGACCTTCAACGAGGACTTGGTGAGGTCCTTCAGGGACGAGACCTTGTCGGGGTTGCCCGGCAGGGTGGCGATCTCCAGCTGGTTGCGGACGAATGTGGCCGGCGTCCCCACCGCGTCGTTCTTGTCGGTCACGATCTTCATCGTCTTGGGGCTGGCGGCCGCGAAGACGTCGGCCGGGGCGCCGCCCGTGATGCTCGCGGCCAGCGTGTCGCTGCCGCCGAAGTTGAAGGTGACCTTGGTGCCCGGGTGCTCCTTCTCGAACTCCTTGCCCAGCGCCGTGAAGCTCTCCTGGAGGGAGGCGGCCGCGAAGACGGTGACCGTTCCGGACAGCTTCGACGAGGAGGACGAGGAGGACGAGGACGACGCCGACGACGAGGTGTCGGACTTCGTGGAGTTCGAGCCGGAGTCGGACGAGGAGCAGGCGGTCAGGGCCAGCAGCGCGGCGACTCCTGTGCCGGCCACCTGCAGGGTCCGGCGGGTCCGGCGCGTGGAACGGGTCATCACGGGTCTACTCCCTCGGTTCACTCCGTGGAGGGACGTCGAGCCCCTCCCATATGCCGATCATACTGGCGCATATGCGAGGTGTAAGTCTCCTGTGGCATCGCATGAGCTGGAGTAATGGCTTTGTGAGGTGGCATGTGCGTTTGCACGGAACCCGAGGTGCCGGTGGGTCAGGTGCGGTCGATGTGGACGTTCGTCGACTTGACCCGGGCCGTGGCCTCCATGCCGACCTCCAGGCCCAGTTCCTCCACGGCCTCGCGGGTGAGCAGGGAGACCAGCCGGTGCGGGCCCGCCTGGATCTCGACCTGGGCGGCCACATCGCCGAGCTTGATGGCGGTGACGATCCCGGGGAAGGCGTTGCGGACCGAGGTGTACGGCGCTTCCTCCTCGGTGCTGCCGGCCTTGGCCAGTTCGACGGAGAACGCCGCCAGGTCACGGCCGTCGATGAGACGGCGTCCGCCCTCGTCGCGGTGGGTGGCCACCCGTCCCGCGTCCGCCCAGCGGCGCGCGGTGTCGGGGCTGACGCCGAGCAGCCGTGCTGCCTGGCCGATCGTGTAGCTCTGCATGCCGATCACGATAGGGCCGTGAACGCGCCCTCGCGGACAGAGGGTTGAGTCTTGGGTATAACGCGATATAGCGTTAGTCCATGACGTCGGAGGGGGGCGTGGACATGGCCGGTGAGCTGTCGCGGGGTGGTGCGGTGTCCGGCGCCGCCGCCTCGCTCGCACTGAGGGCCTCGCACGCGGATCGCGACCGGGTCGTCGAGGCGCTGAGCACAGCCGCCGGCGACGGCCGGCTGACCGCCGAGGAACTCGACGAGCGGGTGGAGGCGGCCCTGTCCGCCCGGACGGTGGGGGAGCTGGCCGTCCTGACGACCGACCTGCCGACCGAGGCCGCGGGGAGACCGGTCCAGGTGAAGGACGTGGCGCGGATCCGGCAGCGCGGCGGCTCGGCTCGGAGGGGCGACGGCTGGGTGGTGCCGCGACGGCTGGAGATCGAGTCGGAGTGGGGTGACGTGACGCTCGACCTGACCGACGCGGTGATCACGTACGACACCCTGCGCATCGACCTGGACATGCGCGGTGGTGTGCTGAAGCTGCTGACCCGGCCGGGAATCGTGGTGGACACCGACGGCCTGGAGCTGGGCTTCGCCAAGGTCAGGGCCCGGTCGGCCGGGGAGCGGGGCGTGCCCGTCGAGTTGCGGGTCGAGATACACGGCCGCAAGGACTTCGGACGGGTGGTCGTACGGCCGCAGCGGCGGGCGTTCGCCAGGAGAGACCCGGCGCGCTGAGGGGCGCGGTACTTCCGTGCCCCCGGCGCAGGACGCCGCCCCGATCCCGCTCAGCCCGTGTGCACCCGCGGTCGGCGGGGGCGGTCCGGCTCCGCCTCGCGCAGTACCTCCCGGGTGACCGGGGCGACCTCGCCCTGGCCGAAGAGGAAGAAGCGCAGGAAGTTGGCGAAGGGGCTGCCCTCGGTCCACTCGAAGTACATGTGCGGGGTGCAGCCGGTCGAGTCGCGGACGTGGAGGAGCAGGGCCGCCAGTGCGTTGGGGATGGAGGAGGACTCCAGTGTCAGCACGCGGTAGCGGTTGTGCAGGACCTCGCCGCGCACCTTCAGGCCGGCCTCGAACTCGGAGGGGTCGGTGACCGTCACCTCGACGAAGACGAAGTCCTCGCCGGGGATGTCGTTGTCCTCCCGGATCTGCTGGATCTTGTCGCGGTACTCGGCCTTGTCCCGCTGGTCGGGCTCGTTGGCGATGAAGCGGATCTTGCGGCTGGACATGTCCCGGATGAATCGTTCCGCCATGTCGTCGAGCTCGACATGGGTGACGCGCAGCTCGAAGGCGCGGGCCAGCCGGGACAGCAGGGAGACCAGGATGATGCCGGCGATGAAGCAGGCGCCGATCTTGACGCCGTCGGGGCGTTCGACGACGTTCGCGCCGGTGACGTAGAGCAGGACCGCCGAGACGACGCCGAAGGCGATGGTCCAGCCGCGCTGCTGGGCGCGGCGGGCCGCGATGGTCACCGCGATCGCCGCCGAGGACATGAGGACCAGCACGCCGGTGGCGTAGGCGCCGCCCTGGGCGTCGACGTTCGCGTCGAAGATCCAGGTGACCAGGAAGGCGATCAGGGTGAAGACGATGACCATCGGGCGGACGGCGCGGGCCCAGTGCGGGGCCATGCCGTAGCGGGGCAGGTAGCGCGGCATCAGGTTGAGCAGGCCCGCCATGGCGGAGGCGCCGGCGAACCACAGGATGGCGATGGTCGAGATGTCGTAGACCGTGCCGAAGGCGTTGCCCAGGTACTCGTGGGAGAGGTAGGCGAGCGCGCGGCCGTTCGCCTGGCCGCCGGACTTGAACTCCTTCTCCGGGATCAGGACCGTGGTGATGAAGCTCGTGACGATCAGGAAGACGCTCATGATCACGGCGGCCGCCGTGAGGAGCTTCTTGGTGTCGCGGATACGGCCCTTGGGGTTCTCGTCGGTGTCACCCGGGTCGCCCTGGACATGGGGCATGACCGCGACGCCGGTCTCGAAGCCGGACAGACCGAGGGCCAGCTTCGGGAAGACCAGCAGCGAGACGCCGATCATGGCGAAGACGTTGCCGTGCTCGGCGGTCAGGGCGTTGGACCAGTCGGTGACCACATGGCCCTCGGTGGCGACATGCCACAGGCCGACGACCACGACGACGGCGTTGAGCGCCAGATAGGCCACGACCAGGGCGACCGCGACGCCGATGGCCTCCAGGAAGCCCTTGAGGAAGACCGCGCCGAGCAGGGCGACCAGGACCAGTGTGATGATCATCTGCTGGCCGTGCAGCACGCTGGTCAGATGCGGGTTCTCCACCATGTGGGTGGCCGCGTCCGCCGCCGACAGCGTGATGGTGATCAGGAAGTCGGTCGCCGCGAAACCGAGCAGGGTCAGGACGAACAGCTTGCCCTTCCAGAACGACAGCAGGCGCTCCAGCATGGCGATCGAGCCCTCGCCGTGCGGGCTCTCCTCGGCCACCCGCCGGTAGACCGGCAGCGCGCCGGCCAGGGTCACGATCACCAGGACGACGGTCGCCACCGGTGACAGGAGACCGGCGGCCAGTGCCGCGATGCCGGGCTGGTAGCCGAGGGTCGAGAAGTAGTCCACACCGGTCAGGCACATCACCCGGTACCAGCGCTGTCCCTTGTGGGCCGGCTCCGGCTCGGCGTGCGGGGCCTGCTGGACACCCTTGCCCATGTCGGACAGACCCTGCAGCATCCAGGCGCGCAGGCGACTGGGAGGCGGGTGCTCGGTGGTGGCCATCGGCGTGCTCCTGGAGTGCGGCTCAGCGTGTGGGTTCCGGCCATCACGCGGACGGCGGAATCAGCGTAAGCGGAGAGTGACGCGCGGGCCCACGGATGGAGGGGACGCAGGCGTCAAGCTTCCGTTAAGACTGCCTGCTCGGAGTCATCGGGCGGTGAAATGAGGCCTGTGGTGGGATACAGGCGGATTAGGCCGAGTGATGGACGGGCTGTCGCCGACGAGAGGCGGACACCCTGTGTCATGGGAGTCGCCGACGCGGACCTCTCCGATGGCCGGAACCGGTCGCGGACCGAGCGGCGCGGGGGCGGGTGATCTTCCGCCGGCCGCCTCCGACAGCGGGTCAGGCGTCCGTGAGACGGGCCTCCTCCAGGTCCAGGGAGCGCTGGAGGCGTCTGCGGGTGGTGTCGCTGATGGCGTGCTCGTCGTAGAGAGCGCTGGAGTTCGAGGGCCTCCACGCCGATGAGGTCGCGACGGAGCCGGCGGTGGACGAGGTCGGCGGACTCTGCCGGTGCCGCCCGGCCGTTGTGGTCGGTGAGGCGGTCGCGGGCGTCGTCGAGGCGGGCCGTGAGACCGCGGCGGAGGCGGTCGATGGCGACGTCGGGCACGGCCTCCAGCTCCGAGAGCTCCGAGAGCTCGTCGAGGCGGCGGATGCCGGCGTCGGCGAGACGGCAGCGGGCGGAAGCCTCCTCGCGCTCGGTGTGATCGGGTTCGAGGGCTATACCGGAGCGGCGGACGACCGGGGCCGGCACCACGAGTGCGAGAACCGTTCCGACGCCACGCATGCCGCCCCCTGGATTGCGAAGGGGGCCACCACGGCACCCTGCCGGCCAGACTTCCCGGCACACCGCTTTCACCCTGTCCCGTCGCGGCGTGCGGCGGCGTCGGCGGTGCGGTGGGCTGACCTGGTCTTCTTGGCGTGTTCTTGATTCATTCTTTGGCAGTTGTCAGGTGCACGGCCGGAACAGTCCCGCCGTCCCCGGCCGTTCTGCCTCTTGTGACGTCAACTCTCCCCGTCCGTACGGATTCCGGACAGCGAGCACAGCACATGATCATCTGCGGCGACGACGGACTCGCGCACCGGCTCGCCGTCGAACTGGACGGTGTGTGCGGCGAGATCGTCACCGTCGTGCTGCCCTCGGCGGGCGACGAGCACGGCGCCCGGATCGCCGCGCTGCACCGCGACCCCGACTCACCGGTGGAACTCCAGCTCTCCGCGCGGCCCGACGAACGCACCCTGCGAGCGGCCGGCGTGGACCGGGCCGCCGCCCTCGCCCTCACCTACCGGGACGACCAGGTCAACATGACCGCCGCTCTGCTGGCCCGTACCATCAACCCCTCGGTCCGGCTGGTCATACGGATGTTCAACCGGGAGCGCGGCCGCCATCTGGAACGGCTCCTGGACCGGGCGGCCGGCCTGTGCGACGACCCCGCCCAGGACACCTCCACGACCGTGCTCTCCGACGCCGACACCGCCGTACCGGAACTCGTGGCGGCCGCCGCCGTGGGCCACGGCCACACCCCCCAGGTCGAGGGCAAGGTCTTCCGCGGTGTCGTACGGGCCGCGGGGGCGCCGGCGCAGGCGACCGACCTCTCCACCCTGGCCGTACTGTCCGGCGCCCATCCGGACGACCCGGCGAGCCAGGACAGCGCGGAGGCGCCGGGGGAGGACGGCATCCAACTGCTCCCCGACACCCGGACCGCGTACCACCGGCAGTTCACGCACGGACGGCTGATGCTGGAGGAGATCAGCGGGGACGCGACCGAGGCGGCCGTGCGCAGGCTGCGGCTGCATCCCCGCACCTGGTTGCGGGCGCGGCTCGGGCATCTGCCCTGGCGGGTGTTCCTCTCCCATCAACTCGCCGCCGTCTACGGGGCGTTGGGCGCCATGGTCGTGGCGTTGTCGACCGCCACCGCGCTCTTCGCCGACGAGCATCCGTGGTGGAAGAACTTCTATCTGCCGCTGCTGGACATCTTCACCATGGGCGACCCGGCCACCGATGAACCGGTCGCCCGTCGCATCCTCCAACTCCTCGCCGGTTTCGTGGGGTTGGCGGTTCTCCCGCTTGTCGTCGCGGCGACCGTGAACGCCACCGAGGCCTTCCGTACCGCCTCCGCCAACCACCCGCCCGACGACGACGTGAACGGCCATATCGTCCTCGTCGGCCTCGGCATGGTCGGCACCAGGGTGCTGGCCCGACTGCGCGCCGCCGACCACCAGGTGGTCGCCATCGAGAAGGACCCGCACGCCCGTGGCGTCCCCCTCGCCCGCGAACTGGGCGTCCCGCTGATCCTGGACGACGCCACCGCCCCGAAGGTGCTGGACCTCGCCCGCGTCCGGCACAGCCGCTCACTGCTCGTGCTCACCCGTGACGACGGCCAGAACCTAGACATCGTCATGGCCGTCCGGGAGACCAACCCCGCCGTCCGCGTGGTGACCCGGCTCTACGACGACGGGTTCGCCGCGACCGTCCAGCGCACCCTGCGCGCCTCCTACCCGGACGCCCTGACCCGGAGCAGAAGCGTTTCGGCCCTGGCCGCGCCCTCGTTCGCCGCCGCGATGATGGGCCGGCATGTGCTCGGGGTGATGCCGGTGGAGCGGGGCTCGCTGCTGTTCACCTGCGTGGACGTGGCCGGGCATCCCGAACTGGAGGGGCGGTCCGTGCACGAGGCGTTCCGGGAGAACGCGTGGCGGGTGCTGGCCGTGGGCGCGGCCGCCGGACCGCTCCCGGCGGCCTCGGCCAGCGACAGCCTCACCGGACTGCGCCCCGACCGCACGGAGTTCGACTGGCGTCCGGCACAGGCGCGGGTGCTGAGGGCGGGCGACCGGGTGGTGCTGGCCACGACTCGGCGGGGGCTGGACATACTGATGACGGGGGTGCCTCGGCGTTCGGGGGAGTGAGGGGGAACGGGTGCGGGGGGACGGGGGAGCAGTGAGGGGGGCGAGGTGAGGGGCGCGGCGGGCGGTGCGAGGCGCGGGGTGCGGGGTGAGATGAGGGGCGAGGGGTGAGAAGTGAGGGAGGGGGGTGCGGAATCGTCACTTCAGGTCGGAGACCTCGAACACCGTGCGGGCCGTCTCGCGTTCCACCCGGTCCGCGATCCGCTGCAGCGCGGTAGCCCCGCACAGCAGGGTGCCCAGTGCGAGTGATCTGCGGGCGTCCTGGTGGAGCCGGTGCCAGAGGTCGGGGTTGTCGACCAGGACCCGGGGGTCGAGTTCGACGCGTTCGCCGAAGACGTCCCGGAAGACCAGTCGCTGTGTGATTCCCTCCAGGCAGCGCACGGACACCAGGAGGTCGGTGCGGACTCTGCGGGTGCGCAGCAGCCGGCGTGAGGTCAGCCAGCCCTCGCCGGCCCGGATGCGGTCCGGGCAGAGCGCGAGGAACAGCAGCGCAGCGAGCGCGATCCACAGGGCGCCCCGCCGGGCGGACAGGGTGTCCGCACCCCAGTCGATCAGGAACAGCAGGGCCGGCAGTACGACCGCGCAGCGGCCGGCGCTCACCAGATCCCCCGCCCAGCGACGGTCGTGGACCGCCTGCCCGGAGGCGCCGGGTCGCTGATTGCTCGCGTCGTCGCGCTGTCCCATACGTCCGACGCTAGAGACCGCGCGTGGTGATCGAACGGCCCTTGACGGGACCCATACGCCCCGGCCCCTCCTTCTTGACGCTCGGCAGCGACCGGCAGCGACCAGCAGCGACCGGCGGCCCGTCGCGTGGGTCCACCCCGGCCCGGCAGGCCGAACCCCGTACGGGTCACCGCTCCGGAGGGTGGGATCCCGCGTCACGCGTCCTGTGACCCCGGCGCCCTGAGCACATCGCTCACGTCCAGCCGCAGCCGCCACGCGTTGCGACGACGCACCGCCGCCAGTTCCGACTCCAGCGGCGACGGAGGTACCGCCAGGACCGGGCAGGTGGCGTGGGTCAGGCAGTAGCGGCTCGTCGAGCGGGAGAGGGCGCGGTGCAGTACGCCGCGGCGGCCGGTGCCGACGACCAGCACATCGCTCTCGCGGTCGGCGGTGGCGACCAGCACGGGGCCGGGTGCGCCCCGGACGACGAGCGCGTGCACCGGCACCGACGGACCGGTCTCGCCGAAGACGTCCGCCAGGGCCGCGGCCAGCCGCCGGCGTGCCAGGCGCGGCCACTCCATGACCACCAGAGCCGGCGCGGTCGTACGGTACGCCGCCGACGCCCCGCCGGGCGGCTCCCATGCCAGCACCGGCCACAGCGCGGCGCCCCGGCGCCGGGCCTCCTCGGCGGCTCGCCCCAGCGCGGTGAGGCTGCCCAGCGAACCGCTCACACCCACCACGACCCGGTCGGGCGGGGTGCCGTCCACGGCGGACATGGCTCCCCTTTCTTCGTGACCCTCCTCCATCTCACTCCCGCCCGGGCCCGCTGACCACCCTCTGGTCAGAGGACACTCGCCCGGTTCCGTAAGGTTCGCCGCTCAGATCGAATGTTTCGGCATTTCCGGCGGAAGGTCGGTCCTCGAACCCCCTCAAGTCCCCCGATCGCCCGGCCCTTGCTCGCAGATTCACCGTGCACAAGGGGTTGCCACTGCTTGGAAGCTGTCTCTAGGGTGCGGCAACAGCGAAGCTTTCTGGATCAACTCCGAAACTTTCGGACTCAAGGAGCGCATGATGGGCGATCGGGCACTGTCCCGCCGCGGCTTCCTGGCGGCCTCCGCCGCGGCCGGTCTGGGCATGACGGCACTGAGCGCGTGCGGCGGCGACTCGGACGGCGGGTCCTCGGACGGGACGACCACGATCGAGTGGTGGAACATCTCCACGACCGAGCCGACCAAGACGGTCTGGGCCGGTCTGGCCAAGAAGTTCGAGGCCCAGAACCCCAAGGTGAAGATAAAGATCGTCCAGCTGGAGAACGACGCGTACAAGTCGAAGATGACGGCGCTGACCGCCTCCGGGAAGCTTCCGGACATCTTCCACACCTGGGGCGGGGGAGTACTGCAGCAACAGGTGGACGCCGGGCTCGTCGAGGACCTCACCGACCGGACCAAGCCCTGGGTCGACGGTCTGCTGTCGGTCGCCAAGCAGCCGTACATCCTCGACAAGAAGACGTACGGCATCCCGTTCGACATCGGCATGATCGGCTTCTGGTACAACAAGGCGCTCTTCAAGCAGGCCGGCATCAGCACCCCGCCCACCACCTGGAGCGGCTTCCTCGACGCGGTCGGCAAGCTCAAGGCGAAGAACATCACGCCCATCGCCCTGGCCGGCAAGGAGAAGTGGCCGGCCATGTACTACTGGGCCTACCTCGCCATGCGCACCGCCGGCATCGACGCCCTGCAGAAGGCCGACGAGAACAAGGACTTCAGCGATCCCGGGCTGATCCAGGCCGGACAGCACCTCAAGGACCTCGTCAAACTCCAGCCGTTCCAGAAGGGGTTCCTCGGCGCCTCCTACTCCACGCCCACCGGCCAGGCGGCCACCATGGGCAACGGCAAGGCGGCCATGGAGCTCATGGGCCAGTGGGCCCCGGTCGTCGAGGCCGACTCCGGCAAGGGACTCGGCTCGAACCTCGGCTTCTTCCCCTTCCCGGCCGTCGAGGGCGGCAAGGGCGCCATCACCGAGGTGTTCGGCGGAGGCGGCGGACACGCGCTGCGCAAGGGCGCCCCGCAGGCCGCCGTCGACTTCCTGAAGTTCTTCGCCTCCGAGGCCACCGACCTCGAACTGGTCAAGAAGACCAATACCCTACCGATCGTCCCCGGCGCCGAGAAGGCCCTCTCCGACCCCAACACCAAGGCCGTACAGGCCCAGTTGAAGGCCGCCACCGGCTTCCAGCTCTACCTCGACCAGGCCTACGCGCCCGCCGTCGGCCAGGAGGTCAACGACAGCGTCACCGCGCTGATCGCCGGCTCCAAGTCCCCCGAGCAGGTCACGCAGTCGATCACCAAGACCGCGAAGGAAGCGTAGTAGCCGGCGATGACCTCCACTTTCCTCCCGGACAGGCGGACGGACTCCGACGTCGCCCGCACCTCCCCGACGGCGGCGTCGGCCCGGGGACGGGCGCGTCGGCGCCTGGTGAACTGGCTCACCGCGGTCGGCTTCCAGGTGCCCGCGCTGGTGCTGTTCATCGGCCTTGTCATCCTGCCGATGCTGTTCGCGCTGTACGCCGCCTTCTTCCGCTGGGGCGGCTTCGGCATGCCCTCCGACTACGTCGGCGGCGACAACTTCACCCGTCTCTTCCAGGACGACGTCTTCCTCGGCGACCTGTGGCGCTGTCTGCTCCTGATCGTCCTGTCGCTCGCCCTGCAACTGCCGTTCGCGCTCGCCATGGCCGTCGCCCTCAACCAGCGGCTGCGCGGCAGGGCCGTCTACCGGATGCTGTTCTTCGCCCCGTACGTCCTGTCCGAGGCCATCACCGGCGTGCTGTTCAGCATGATCTTCGCGCCCGACGACGGACTCGCCGACCATGTCCTCGGCTCCATCGGCCTGGGCGGCATCGGAGGTGAGTGGTTCGCCGACCCCTCGTACGTCATGGCGACCCTGTTCCTGGTCATGACCTGGAAGTACTTCGGCTTCCACATGATGCTCTACCTGGCCGGACTCCAGTCGATCCCGGCCGAGTTGACGGAGGCCGCCCTCATCGACGGGGCGGGCCCCTGGCAGCGCTTCCGCAACGTCACCCTCCCGCTGCTCGCGCCGACGCTCCGCATCAGCGTCTTCCTGTCCGTCATCGGGGCCATCCAACTCTTCGACCTGGTCTGGGTGATCACCCAGGGCGGCCCCGACCACCACTCCGAGACGATGGCCGTGACCATGTTCCAGTACGGCTTCAAGCGCTACCAGGTCGGCTACGCCAGCGCGATCAGCGTGGTCATGTTCGGCATCTGCCTCGTCTTCGCCCTCGCCTACCAGCGGTTCGTGCTCCGCCGCGACCTCGAGGGCGCCACCACCACGATGCGGGGGGACGGCAAGTGACCAGGAAGACCAAGGCAGTTCGGACCCTGCCGCTGCACGTCGTCCTCGTACTCGTCGGCGCGGTGATGGTCGTACCCCTGGTGTACGCGGCGCTGTCCGGCTTCAAGTCGACCGCCGAGCTCTCCAGCAACCCCTTCGGGCTGCCCGAGCACTGGCTGACCGGCAACTACACCGGCATCCTCGGCTCCGGCGACTTCTGGCGGCTGGTCGGCAACAGCACCCTGGTCGCGGTGGTGACGACCGTGATGGTGGTCGCCGTGTCCGCGCTCGCGGCCTTCTCCTTCGCCCGATTCGCCTTCCGCGGGCGGGAGGTGCTGTTCACCTTCTTCACGATGGGGCTGATGTTCCCCTTCGCGGTCGCCGCGCTCCCGCTGTTCCTGCTCCTGCGTTACCTGGACCTGCTGGACAACCCGCTCGGTGTGATCCTCCCGCAGGCCGCGTTCGGGCTGCCGATGACCATCATCATCCTGCGTGGCTTCTTCCGGCAGATCCCGGGCGAGCTGGAGGAGGCGGCCACCCTCGACGGCTGCAGTGCCTTCGGGTTCTTCTGGCGGGTGCTGCTCCCCATGGCGCGGCCGGCGCTCGGCACGGTCTCCGTGCTCGCCGTCGTCACCAGCTGGAACAACTTCTTCCTGCCGCTGCTGGTGTTCACGGACGCCAAGTGGTGGACGCTGCCGCTCGGCGTGGCCCAGTTCCAGGGGCAGTACTCGTCGGACTACGCCCGTGTCTTCGCCTATCTCGTCCTCGCGATGGTCCCCGCCCTCGCCTTCTACTCGGTCGCCGAGCGCCAGCTCGTCGGCGGCCTCACCGCCGGCGCGACGAAGGGATGACCCGCGCCCGCGGACGTACGGCCCCGCACCCCACCCCGTGAGGAGTCGCACCATGCGCAAGAACCGCCTCAGACTCGTCGGCGCCCTCGCCGCGGTCCTGGTCGCCGCCGGTCTGACCACCGGCACACCCGCCCAGGCCCACAACAGGCCCGCCACCCTCGCCGACCTCGCCCAGCGCCACGGCCGCTACTTCGGCAGCGCCACCGACAACCCCGAGCTCACCGACACCGCCTACACCTCCCTGCTGGGCAGCGAGTTCGACATGATCACACCGGGCAACGGCATGAAGTGGTACGCCACCGAGCCCCAACAGGGCGTCTTCGACTGGACGAACGGCGACCAGATCGTCAACCTCGCCCACAGGAACCACCAGCGGGTGCGCGCCCACACCCTGGTCTGGCACAGCCAGCTGCCCGGCTGGCTCACCGACCGCGAGTGGACGGCCGACGAGCTGCGGGCCGTACTGAAGAACCACATCCAGACGGAGGTACGGCACTACCGCGGCAAGGTCTACTCCTGGGATGTCGTCAACGAGGCGTTCAACGAGGACGGCACCTATCGCGAGACCATCTGGTACAAGACCCTGGGCCCCGGCTACATCGCCGACGCCCTGCGCTGGGCCCACCAGGCCGACCCGCACGCGAAGTTGTACCTCAACGACTACAACATCGAGGCCGTGGGCCCGAAGTCCGACGCCTACTACCAGCTGGCGCAGGACCTCAGGGCCCGGCACGTCCCGCTCGACGGCATCGGCCTCCAGGCCCATCTGGCTCTCCAGTACGGCTATCCGACCACCCTGGAGGACAACCTCCGCCGCTTCTCCAAGCTGGGCCTCGACACCGCGCTCACCGAGGTCGACGTACGGATGATTCTGCCCGCGACCGACGAGAAGCTGGCCCAACAGGCAGACTGGTACCGGGACTTGACATCGGCGTGCCTGGCGGTGCGGCGGTGTGTGGGCATCACGGTCTGGGACTACACCGACAAGTACTCCTGGATTCCCGCGTTCTTCCCGGGGCAGGGAGCCGCGCTTCCCTGGGACGAGCAACTGCGGCCCAAGCCCGCGTACTTCGCGATCAGGGAGGCGCTGGGCGGCAAATAGCGGCATGTCAGACGCCCCGGCGGCGTTTTTAGGGGAGCAGCCGGGGACCGGCCCGGCCCGGTGGCGGGCGTGACCCACCGGGCCGGTGCGGGGGCGGCGGGGGACACCCGGGGGAGTGGGCGCCGACGGTACGAGGGTCGGCGCCCACGTCGGCCTGCCGGTCCGTCCATCCGTCAGCCGGTCGAGCCCGTTCCTGCCGCCGGTGCCGTGCTCGCCCGTACCACCAGTTCGGTCCCCAACTCCACGCGCGGGGAGTCCGGTTGCTCGTCGCGGGCCAGGCGCAGCACCGTTCGGACGGCCAACTTGCCCATGTCGGCCAGGGGTTGGCGGACCGTCGTCAGTGGCGGTGCCGACCAGCGGACCTCCGGAAGGTCGTCGAAACCGACCACGCTCATGTCCTCCGGGACCCGCAGACCGCGCCGCCGCAGTGCCTCGATCGCGCCGAGCGCCATCTGGTCGCTGGCCGCGAAGATCGCCGTAGGCGGCTCGGGGAGGTCGAGGAGGGTGGTGCAGCCGGAGAAGCCGGACTCCGGATGGAAGTCGCCGGGGACGACAAGGGACTTGTCGTGGGCGATGCCGGCGCCCTCAAGGGCCGCCCGGTAGCCGTCGAGGCGGGCCCGGGAGCAGAGCAGCCGGGGCGGGCCCGCGATCAGACCGATCCTGCGGTGGCCCAGCGACAGCAGGTGCTCGGTGGCCGCCATGCCGCCGGACCAGTTGGCGGCACCGATGGTCGGGACGTCCAGGGCGGGGGAGCCGGCCGGGTCGACGACGACCAGCGGGACGCCCAGGGCGCGCAGCTCCTCGTGCAGGACCGGCTCCAGGGCCGAGGTGACCAGGATGACCCCGTCGGAGGCGCGGGCGCGCAGGTTGCGCATCCATTCGCGGGCGTCGCCCGAGCGCCCGTGGATCGCCGAGACGACCGTGCCGACACCGGCCGCGTGCGCGACGTCCTCCACGCCCCGGATGATCTCCACCGCCCAGGGGCTGTCCAGATCGTTGAAGACCAGGTCCAGGAGCGCGGCACCGGAGCCGGAGGCGGCGGTGCGCTTGCGGTAGCCGTGCCGCAGCAGCAGGTCCTCGACCCGGGCCCGGGTCCTGGGCGACACGTCGGACCGGCCGTTGACCACCCGTGACACGGTCGGCACCGAGACCCCGGCCTGCCGGGCGATCTCGGTGATCGTGACCTTGCCCCGTGGCCCGGACGCCACCTCGGCCCCGTCTGCTGCCACTTCCCCCACCTCCATGGACACCGCTGCGAAACTTCCAGAAGTCTTCCGGAAAGCAGGCGTCCATGGGAAGGGTGATCACTTCCGGATCGTGGCGGATCGTGCCGGAGCGCCGCCGGATCGTGCTGGGCGCCGCCGGTTCACCGCCGGATGGCCGCGCGGCCTGTCACCATCACCTCTCTACGCACGGGTAACTACGCGGTGTGATGACCCCCGGACGTGCGTCGGGGCCGGCTCGCGGCTTGTCTCCGCGACCGGCCCCGGGAATTCACCGGGCGGCTCGGCGCCCCCCGGGTCCGCCTCAGGCTGCGGTCATCACCTGACCGGCACCCATCGGGCGGTGCGGGGCGATGATCTTGCCGTCGGGCAGGAGCTCACCGGTGTCCTCGAAGAGCAGAACGCCGTTGCACAGCAGGCTCCAGCCCTGCTCCGGGTGGTGCGCCACGAGGCGGGCGGATTCCCGGTCGGCGGAGTCTGCTGAAGGACACGGTGGCTGGTGCTGGCACATGGATGGGATCTCTCGGTGGGTTGTGAGGTGTGAGATGGATGTGGTGTCTGTTGCGCGGCTTGAAGCGTTGTCCATGGCCGCCCCCCGTTGTGATAAGTCGGTCCAGTCCAGTGTTGCCCCACGGACGTCAATCCGCAGGCATTTCGGCGCACCACTTCTTCACAGGTTGATGACGCTTCACCCGCGCGGACGGTTCAGTCCAACTGCACTGTCATTTCGGGTGGTTCGCAGTGGCCGGATGGGGCTAGTCCGTCCAGGTCGGCGGGTTTTCGGGCTCGTACGAGCGATGAATTGCTCGTACGAGCGCAATGGTGCGGAAAAACAGAGACGTGCCCCGGCGCCGGTAATTCGGCGACGGGGCAGCGGGTGGTCGGGACGCGGAATATCAGGCGATCTGGCCGAGCAGCGGGGCGGGGGCCGCCCGATGGGTCAGCACCGGGAGCAGCTCGGCGACACGGTGCGGGCGGTGCGCCGCGATGCCGGGCGGGGCCGGCGCCAGCGGCACGAGCAGATCGCCGGCGGCGGGGTGGCCGCCGGCGCCGTCGGCCGTGATGTCGCCGTGCAGCCAGAGGGTGAGCATGTACAGGCTCGGAACCGACAGAAGACGCGCCTGGTGGGGCTGGTTCATGGTCTCGGCCTGGCGCAGGGCGCGCTCGGTGGACGCGATGTAGGGGCCCTCGAAGAAGTGCGAGAAGGCCCATCCGTCGGGGGTCAGCATGGTCTCGGCCGCGGCCACCGCACGGTCGCCGCAGCGGATCAGGAAACGCCACCCGGTGAGCCGCGTGGCGGCCACGCCTGCCGGGGTGAGCTCGTCCAGCACATGGACGGGCAGCGGGAGTTCGGGGGTCGCGGGCCCCTGGGCGCGCAGCAGGGAGGGCGTTCGGGCCTCGCGGACCGCGGTGGGCGAGGCGAGTGCGGTGAGGACGGTGCGAAGGGCGGGCGCGGGAGCCGGGGGTACATGCAGCGGCATGGTGGGTCGCCTCTCATTCGACAGGCACGGTGGCGCGAGGGCGTGGTGGGGGCGGACGGCGCTGTCTGCTCACGGGGCGAGAGGGGCGGGGGCCGGGGTATGGGTACGGTGAGCGTGGGTGAGGCCTGCCGCACGTCACCTGGACGGCAGGTTCCATGACCGGGGCGCCAACCCTCTGCCTGTTTGCGGAGTTTATACGACATGTGTTCAGACGGTGTTTCGTCTAACCGCTTCCGGAGCACTCGGCAAGGGCGTATCCGGTCGGCGATGCGCGGGAATCATCCCGATTCCGCTCCGGGGTTACGGCGTTGACCTCGTAAAATACCCGGGCAGCGGTCGGCCAATTGTCGTCGGCGTTTTTCACGAGTTCCTCATGGGCCCGAAACTGCGCCGTGCGTCATGCCCGGCGAATGTGCCGCCGGTCACATGCTTCCAGAGTAGCGGGCGACGGCCTCGCGTGGGGACGTTATCGATCGCCGACGCTGGGCATCATCCCACGTGACCTGACACCGGCGGTCGGGATCTGTCGACCGCCCGATCGAGGAGGGACGCTTCGATGGGGGAGAAGGTCGTGGCAGGTCGGTTCGATCTGTCCGATCGGCAGCTCTACCGGACCAAGCTCCGAAGGTGCCTGACGGGGCTGGAGCGGCTCCTGGCCGAGAAGCGGTTCGATCGCCCCAAGAACCTCATGGGGCTGGAGATCGAATTGAATCTGACCGGGTCCGACGGCATGCCGAAAATGCTCAATGGACAGGTCCTGGAACGGATCGCAAGCCGAGATTTCCAAACAGAACTCGCCATGTTCAATCTGGAAGTCAACATAGCCCCACACCGATTGGAGGGGCGCGTATTCGACCGGCTCGCGGAGGAACTCAGGACCTCATTGGCATATGCCGACCGTAAAGCGGGCGAGCTCGACGCGGGAATCGTGATGATCGGTATTCTGCCGACCCTCGACCGCGACGACCTGGTCTCCTCGAACCTCTCCGACGTCGACCGCTACGCCCTGCTCAACGATCAGATCGTCGCCGCGCGGGGAGAGGACTTCGTCCTCGACATCGACGGCGTCGAGCGCCTGACCTGCACGTCGAAGTCCATAGCGCCGGAGGCCGCCTGCACCTCCGTACAACTGCATCTCCAGGTCACCCCGGCCCGGTTCGCCGATGTGTGGAACGCCGCGCAGGCCGTCGCCGCCGTGCAGATCGCCGTGGGCGCCAACTCTCCGTTCCTCTTCGGCCGTGAGCTGTGGCGGGAGTCGAGGCCACCGCTCTTCCAGCAGTCCACCGACACCCGGCCGCCCGAACTGCAGGCGCAGGGGGTACGGCCGCGCACCTGGTTCGGCGAGCGCTGGATCACCTCCGCACACGACCTCTTCGAGGAGAACCTGCGCTTCTTCCCGGCCCTGCTGCCGATCTGCGACGAGGAGGACCCGCTGGAGGTCCTCGACGCCGGCGGTGTCCCGAAACTCGCCGAACTCGTCCTGCACAACGGCACGGTGTACCGCTGGAACCGCCCCGTCTACGGCATCGCCGACGGCGTCCCCCATCTGCGGGTCGAGAACCGCGTGCTGCCGGCCGGCCCCAGCATCAGCGACGTCATCGCCAACGCGGCCTTCTACTACGGTGTCGTCCGCGCCCTCGCCGAGGAGTCCCGGCCGGTGTGGACCCGGCTGCCCTTCGAGGCGGCCGCCGCCAATTTCGACGCCGCCTGCAAGGACGGCATCGAGGCCCGCCTCCAGTGGCCGCGCCGGGGCCGCTACGGCGGTACGACCGAGGTCGACGCGGTGACCCTGGTGCGCGACGAACTGCTGCCGCTCGCGGAGGCCGGTCTCGACGCGTGGGGCATCGAACGCGCCGATCGCGACCTCTTCCTCGGCGTCATCGAGGAACGCTGCCGCCGCCGCGTCAACGGCGCGTCCTGGCAGGCGGCCACCTTCCACCGGGCGCTGGAGACCGGTCTGTCCCGCGACGCGGCCCTCGCCGCCACGACCCGCAGGTACAGCGAACTGATGCACACCGGCGACCCGGTACACACCTGGCCGGTCGGCCTCCCCGACCCGGTACCGCTGGGCTGAGCCGGCGCTGAGGCGGTGCTCGGGGCGGGTCGGCCTCGGCGGGGTTAGCGAAGGGGTGGGGCCCAAAGGGCGAGCCGGTGTGGTCAGTCGTCGGCGGTGGTGGCCGCCGCAACGATCGCCTTGAGGATCACCGACTGGATCTGGGACGGGTTGGAGACCGACTGGCCGGAGCCTCCTGTGGACCTGGCGATCTCCTCGGCCTCCTGGCGGTCGGCGTCGGGGCCCACGGCGATCATGATCAGCGGGACCGGGCGCTCGGGGTCGGTGAGTTTCTGGAGTTCGGAGAGGAGCTTGGTGCGGGTGATGCTGCCGGGGTCCTGGTTGACGCCGTCGGTGAGGACGACCAGGGCGTTGAACTTCCCCTTGGCGTACGAGGCGGTGGCCGACTTGTACGCGGCGAGCGTGGTGTCGTACAGGCCGGTCGCGCCGTTCTCCACCGGCTGCAGCGCTCCGAACGCGGACGACAGCCGGTCCCGTTGGGTGCCGCCGCCCTTCCGGTCGCCGAGGCGCTCGGTCGGCACCAGGACGCGGTAGTCCTTGTCGCCGTCCAGCTTTGTGGAGAACTCCCACAGCCCGATCTCGTCCTCCGGCGTGAAGGTGGCGAGAGCCTGCAGCAGCGACGCCTTGGTGACGTCCATCCGGGACTGGCCGCCCGTCCCCGGCACCGGCTCGGACATGGAGCCGGACGCGTCCACGACCGTGGTGAGCCGGGCACTCTGCACCGTGATCGTCCAGGTGCCGAGCACCTCCTGCAGCGCGGTGTCCGAGGCCGGCTGGACGGCGGCCTCGCCGTACGGCTGCGGACTGCTGCCACCGGCCCCGGCGACCACCGCCTCCGGCGCCTCGTCGTCCGAGGTCCGGAAACCGTACTTCTCCAGAAGCCGCGCCTGCGCGGGCTGGCGCAGGTAGTTCATGAACCGCAGCGCGGCCCGGCTCTGGTCGGTGGTCAGCTCTCCGACCATCGCGTACGGGTAGTCCAGCTCGGGCGAGCCGTCCTTGGGATAGAACATGTCCACGCTCGAGCCGCTGTCGGCGGCCGAGTTGTACGCGTACGCCGCCTGCTCGGTGAGCACCAGCGCCTCGTTGCGCTTCGGATTGCCCAGCTCGGTCCCGGAGTTGTCGCGCGGGAGTGTCTCCACGACCTGGCTGTCGCTGTCCGAGATCCGCTGCGACAGCGTCTTCATCATCGCGGCGGCCTGCGTCTGCCCACCCTTGAGCTTCGCGGCCGCCGTACTCAGCCGGGTCAGCGCGAGCAGCCCGGTCGCACTGCGCGCCGGGTCGGCCGCTCCCAGCTTCAGCGAGTCGTCCGTCATGGTCGCGCCGGCCAGCCCGATCCAGTCGTACGTCTTCTTCGGCCATCCCAGCGACTTCGCCGCCGTGGGCACCATGGCCACCCCGATCGGTGTCGAGGCGACCGCCCCCGCCGGGGTCAGGTCGGTCGCCGAGCTGTCGGCCGTGATCCGGTCGATCCACAGCTCCGAGTCCGGCACCCACACCTGCGCGTCCGTCTTCTTGTCCGAGCTCAGCGTGTCCGCGACCTTGTACGAGTCGCGCGCCGTCACCGAGACCGCCACACAGCGCCCGTCCGAGGTGATGTCGCTCTCCCTGGCCCGCTTGGCCGCGGCCGTCAGGGCGGGGGCGATGTCCGGCGACGCGGCCAGCTCCAGCCGCACCGGATGGTCCTGGCAGGACGAGCCGAAGGAGAGGAGTCCGCTTCTGACCGCGCCCGCCGTACCGCCGGCGACGGTCAGGACGAGAGCCGTCGCGATGGCCACCTGCCGGCGGCGCGCACGTGGGCGGGGGTCGCTGCCGCCCGCCCCATACTGATCGGGCAAGCTGTGACGTCCCATGACGGTGGTGCCCCTCCCTGTTGAACCTCGTGCCGGATCACGGCCGTATGGCAGGCAAAGGGGAGGTACGCCCCGTACGGTGCCCGTCCCCCCAACGGCCTAGCGCACGATCTTCGTAACTTCTTTCGAGACACTAGCGGGGGGACGATGTGGATGAGGCGGGATTGCTGAATTGGAGTCAGGTGTGCAGGCAGAGGCGGGCCCGATGGCCGATTCTTTTCCTCCGGAGAGGCTCTCGCGACGGATCCTCCGGGACGAGACACTGCTCGTTCTGGGGCTTTCGCTCGGTGCGAGTGGAGTGTCCGCCCTGATCAGTTTTGTCGGATCGGTCACCAAACCGGGCGGCCTCAAGGATCAGGCGGCGACCCTCAACGCCTCGGCCGCGCCGGGCCGCCCCTGGCTGGATCTCGCCTGGCAGCTGTTCGGGATCGCGACGGCCCTGGTGCCGGTCGCGCTGGTCGCGCACCTCCTCCTGCGGGAGGGCGGGAGCCTGCGCACCCTCGGCTTCGACCGCACCCGGCCCTGGCCCGACCTCGGTCGCGGCGCCGGCGTCGCGGCGGTGATCGGCAGCACCGGAATCGCCTTCTACCTGGCCGCACGCGGCCTCGGCGCCAACCTCACCGTGGTGCCGGAGGCGCTGCCCGACGTGTGGTGGAAGTACCCCGTCCTGATCCTCTCGGCGGTGCAGAACGCCGTTCTCGAAGAGGTCATCGTCGTCGGCTATCTGCTGCGAAGGCTGGGCCAGTTGGGGTGGACTCCGGGGACGGCCCTGGTGGCCAGTTCCGTACTGCGCGGCAGCTACCACCTCTACCAGGGCATCGGCGGCTTCCTCGGCAACATGGTGATGGGCGTGGTCTTCGTGTACCTGTACCGCCGCTGGGGCCGGGTGGGGCCCCTGGTGGTGGCGCATTCCCTGCTCGACATCGGGGCGTTCGTCGGCTACGCGCTGCTCGCCGGGAAGGTGGGCTGGCTGCCGACGGCATAAGGCGCCGGCAGCCTGACGGAGGGGGGTTCGCAGAGGGTCTCGTACGGGGCTTTCGCGGCCCTACGCCAGCAGCTCGCCCTCGATGACCGTGACCGCGCGCCCGCTCAGCAGTGTGCGCTCGCCACGCAGCTCCGTGCGGACACGGCCGGAGCGCGGCGAGGCCTGCAGACCGGTGAGGACGGGGCGGCCCAGGCGCTCGGACCAGAAGGGGGCCAGGGCCGTGTGGGCGCTTCCGGTGACCGGGTCCTCGTCGATGCCGACGTTCGGGAAGAAGCACCGGGAGACGAAGTCGTAGCCCCGCGTGGGGTCCTCGGCGCGGGCGGTGGCGATGATGCCGCGCTCCGAGTACGCGCCGAGGGCCCTGAGATCGGGGTTCAGGCCGTGGACGGTCTTCTCGTCGGCCAGCTCCACGACCAGGTCGCCGACGTTCGGCCCGGTGTCGTGCGCGGAGAGCGGTTCGGCGCCCAGCGCGTCGGCGACCCCGTCCGGGACACCGACCGACGTCAGCGGGGCCGTCGGGAAGTCCAGGGTGATCGAGCCGTCCTCGCCGGGCGTCGCCACCAGCACCCCGCTGCGGGTGGCGAAGCGGACGGTGCCCTCGTGGGTGCCGGTGGTGTGCAGTACGTGCGCCGTGGCGAGGGTGGCGTGACCGCACATGTTGACCTCGGCCGCGGGGGTGAACCAGCGCAGCGCCCAGTCGGCCTCGCCGCCCTCGGGCAGCGGGTGCGCGAACGCCGTCTCGGCGTGGTTCACCTCCAGGGCGATCTTCTGCAGCCGCTCGTCGTCGGGGAAGGAGTCCAGGAGCAGCACCCCGGCGGGGTTGCCCGCGAAGGCGCGGTCGGTGAAGGCGTCGACGATTCGGATTCGCATGGCTTCGACGCTAGGCCGAAGTGGCCTGTCGGACCAAGGCCAATCGATGGTGGCTGGACTGATTTCGGTGACACGTGACTCCGCGCGGCGGCCCGCGGCTGACACCCTGTACGGACCAGGCGTTGACAGTTCAGCTCCGCCCAGGAGGCCGTCATGTCCCAGCCGTCCGTGCTCGCCGCCCTGCTGTCCGGGCTGCGGAGCGGCTCGATCGAGGTCGTCGACCTCACCTCGCCGCTCTCCTCGTCCACACCGGTGATCCAGCTGCCGCCGCCCTTCGGCCAGACCCGGACCTTCGAACTGGAGGAGATCAGCCGCTACGACGACCGCGGCCCGGCCTGGTACTGGAACAACTTCAGCACCGGCGAGCACACCGGCACCCACTTCGACGCCCCCGTCCACTGGGTCACCGGCAAGGACCTCGCCGACGTGGCGTCGGTCCCGGCGAGCCGGCTGATCGCACCGGCGGCCGTACTGGACTTCTCCGAACAGGCCGCGAAGGACCCCGACTTCCTGGTCGAGGTCGACCACATCCAGGCCTGGGAAGCCGCCAACGGCCCGCTCCCCCAAGGTGGTTGGCTGCTTCTGCGCACCGGCTGGGACGCCCGCTCCGAGTCGCAGGAGGAGTTCCTCAACGCCGACGAGAACGGCCCGCACACCCCCGGTCTGTCCCCGGAGTGCGCGCGCTGGGTCGCCGAGGAGGCACCGGTGATCGGCTTCGGCACGGAGACGGTCGGGACCGACGCCGGCCGGGCCCACTCGTTCGACCCGGCGTTCCCGTGCCACTCCTACCTCCTGGGCGCCGAGAAATACGGCCTCACCCAGCTCCAGAACCTCGCGGCCCTGCCCGCGACCGGCGCCGTCGTCATCGCCGGCCCCCTGCCCATCGTCAGCGGCTCCGGCGCCCCGGCCCGGGTACTCGCCCTGGTGGAGCGGTCGTGAATGTCGCGGAGGCCGTCGGACGGGCGCTCACCGCGGCCGGGGTCGACCATGTCTTCGGCGTCGTCGGCTCCGGCAACTTCCACCTGACCAACGCCATGGTGGCCGCCGGCGCCCGCTTCGTCGCCGCCCGGCACGAGGGCGGCGCGGCGACCATGGCCGACGCCTACGCCCGCACCAGCGGCGCGGTCGCCGCGCTCAGCGTCCATCAGGGGCCGGGTCTGACCAACGCGCTCACCGGTATCACCGAGGCCGCCAAGAGCCGTACACCGCTGCTGGTCCTCGCGGCCGAGGCGACCGGCCGGCGCTCCAACTTCCGTGTCGACCAAGCCGTGCTGGCGCATTCGGTCGGCGCGGTGAGCGCCCGTGTGACGACGGCGCACGACGCGGTCGACCAGGCCCGCGCGGCCCTGCGCCGGGCCCGCCACGAACGCCGTACGGTCCTGCTCAACCTCCCCCTGGAAGTACAGGCCCTGGACGTGCCCGAGGGCCTCTCCCCGGCCGCCGTACCCCTCCCGGACCCGGAGCGGGTCGAGCCGTCCCCGAAGGCGGTGGCCGATCTCGTACGGGCCCTCGAACGCTCCCGGCGCCCGGTCTTCGTGGCCGGCCGGGGCGCCCGTACGCCCGCCGCCCGCGACGCTCTCTGCGCCCTCGCCGACCGCCACGGCGCCCTGCTCGCGACCTCGGCCGTCGCGCGCGGCCTGTTCCACGACAGCCCGTGGTCGCTCGACGTGTCCGGCGGTTTCGCCTCCCCTCTCGCGACCGAACTGATCCAGGGCGCCGACCTCGTCGTCGGCTGGGGCTGCGCGCTGAACATGTGGACCATGCGGCACGGCAGTCTGATCGGCCCGGACGCGGCCGTCGTACAGATCGACGACGACCCCGAGGCGCTCGGCGCCCACCGCCCGATCGACCTCGGTGTCCACGGCGACGTGGAGCGCACCGCACGGCGGGCCGCGGAGGCGGGCGGGGAACGGCGCGAGGGCTACCGGACCCCGGAGATCTCCGCCGCGCTCAGCGCCCGGGTGCGCTGGCGGGATGTGCCGTACGAGGACGAGAGCACCAGGGAGCGGATCGACCCCCGCACACTCGGCATCGCGCTCGACGAGATCCTCCCGGCCGAGCGGGTGGTCGGCGTGGACTCGGGAAACTTCATGGGCTACCCGAGCGCGTACCTGTCCGTGCCGGACGAGCAGGGCTTCTGCTTCACCCAGGCCTTCCAGTCGATCGGCCTGGGTCTCGCGACGACGATCGGCGCGGCTCTCGCGCGACCGGACCGCCTGCCGGTGGCGGTGCTCGGCGACGGCGGTGCGCTGATGAGCGCCGTGGAACTGGACACGGTGCGCCGCCTCGGGCTGCCGATGGTGGTGGTCGTCTTCAACGACGAGGGCTACGGCGCCGAGGTGCACCACTTCGGCCCCGGCGGGTTCCCGCTGGACACGGTCACCTTCCCGGAGACGGACATCGCGGCCGTCGCCCGCGGCTACGGCTTCGAGGCGGTCACCGTGCGCACCCGCGCCGACCTCAAGGCGGTGGCGGACTGGGTGGCGGGCCCGCGCTCGGCGCCCCTGCTGGTGGACGCCAAGGTGGTCCGGGACCACGGCGCCTGGTGGCTGGAGGAGGCGTTCCGGGGGCACTGAGCCATGGCCGAGGTTACGGCTGTGGACCGTGCCGGACATCGCCGCTCAACACACGCTCATCACCGAAGGGGCGAGGGCATGCCAGGTCCGGTCACTTCGGTCGGGCGGGATCTCCGCGTTTCGCCGGACGGGCGGCGGGCACCCCTGGCGGACGGTGCCCGTAATCCGTTGTTCACCGCATCCTTCGCGAGCAAGAATCGTCCGCATGTCTGCGATCCCCGGTGGCACGACCGCCTTCCACGACCTGCCCGCGTTCCTCGCCCAGCCTCGCGTCAACTCCCTTGCGCTGTCCGTCGACGGTGGCCGTCTCGTCGCCGCCGTGCAGACGCTGTCGGAGGACCGGACCAGGTTCGTGTCCGGGCTGTGGGAGATCGATCCGGCCGGGGAGCGCGAGGCGCTGTGCCTGACTCGGTCGGGGAAGGGCGAGTCCAGGCCCGCGTTCGGCCCGGACGGGGCGCTGTACTTCCTGTCGGAACGCGAGGACGACAGTGCGGAGGACAAGCACGAGGGTGCCGCGCTGTGGGCGCTGCCCGAGCGTGGTGAGGCCGCCGTCGTGGCCCGGCACCCGGGCGGGATCACCGCGTTCACCGTCGCCCGGGAGTCCGGCGCGCTGGCCCACACCGCCGGGCTGCTGCCCGGGGCCGCCGACGCCGACGCGCACGGCAAGCTGCGCACGGCGCGCAAGGACGCGAAGGTCACCGCGATCCTGTACGAGGCCGGGCCGACCCGCGCCTGGGACCGCGATCTCGGCCCGGAGACACAGCACACCTTCGTGCGCGCGAGGGCCGAGGGCGCCGTCGTCGACGCCGGCGGGCAGGGCGCCGGCCTCGAGAACCCCGGCGACGTGGCGCTGTCGCCCGACGGGACGCGAGTGGCCTACACCCGGTTCGTACCCGGCCGAGTGCCCGCCGAGAACCGCACCGCCGTGGTGGTGGCGAACGCGGCCACCGGGGAGGAGGTCTTCGTCCTGGGCGATGTGGAGCACCTCTACGAGGCCCCGGTGTTCACGCACGAGGGCTCGGCGGTCGTGTGCTCGCGGATGACGTGGCCGACTTACGACGAGTCGATGGACATGACGCTCGTCCGGGTCGGCGTGGACGGCGGCGAGGCCGTCGATCTGTTGCCCGGGTTCGACAACTGGCCTGTCGGCGCCGTCTGTTCGACCTTCGACGACGCCCTCTTCTTCGTGGCCGACGTGGAGGGGCACGCGCCCGTCTTCCGGCGGGACGCGGACGGCACCGTGACCCGGCTCACCGCCTCGGGCGCGTACGGCTCGCTCTGCGTGGCCCCCGACGGGCGGACGTTGTACGCGCTGCGCAACGCGATCGACTCCCCGCCGCGGCCGGTCAGGTTCGAGGCCGGCGTCGCCGACCAGACGCCGGTCGAGCTGCTCGCCCCCGGTGCGTTCGACGCGCTGCCGGGCTCCCTCACCGAGGTGCACGCCGACGCGGCGGACGGGTACCGGCTGCGCGGCTGGCTCGTGCTGCCCGAGGGCGCGTCGGCCGAGAACCCCGCGCCGCTGCTCGTCGCCGTGCACGGCGGGCCGCAGGGCAGCTGGAACGGCTGGACCTGGCGGTGGAACCCGTGGCCGTTCGCGGCCCGCGGCTACGCCGTGCTGCTGCCCGACCCGGCCTTGTCGACCGGCTACGGTCAGCAGGGCCACCGGCGCGGCTGGGGGCAGTGGGGCGGGGTCCCGTACACGGACGTGATGGCGCTGACCGACGCCACCGTGGCACGTGACGACATCGATGCCGCGCGCACCGCGCTCGGGGGCGGCTCCTACGGCGGCTACATGGCCAACCGGGTCGCCACGAGCACCGATCGGTTCAAGGCGATCGTGAGCCACGCGGGCCTGTGGGACCTGCGGTCCTTCCAGGGCGACACCGACGCGCCCTGGTACTTCCAGTGCATCTTCGGGGACCCGGTGACCCGGCCCGAGCGGTACGAGGCGCACTCCCCGTACCTGGACGCGGCGAAGATCCGTACGCCGATGCTGGTCATCCACGGCGCGAAGGACTACCGCGTGCCGGTCGGTCAGGGCGCCGCGCTCTTCCAGGATCTGCAGCGGTTCGAGGTGCCTGCGAAGTACCTGTACTTCCCGGACGAGAACCACTGGATCCTCTCCCCGGGCCACATCCAGGTCTGGTACGAGGCGTTCCTGAACTTCCTCGACCACCACGTCCTCGGTGACGAGTGGCAGCGGCCCGGACTGCTGTGAGCGCGGGCGGGCGTCGGCCTTCGACGAGATGGGAGCCCCGCTTTTGGGCAGGAAGCGGGGCCGTGGGGTTTCGCCGGCCGGTTGTCCGGTCGGGCGCCGCGTTTCGGGTGCCCGACCAGACACTCCCTCGGTTACAGATACGGGCGAGTGATCAGCTCGATCGCATGACCGGCGGGGTCCTTGAAGTACACCCCCCGACCGCCGTGTTCGCTGTTGATCTCGCTTGGGCGTCGCATCTGGGGATCGGCCCAGTGCTCGATGTCGCGATCACACAGCCGCCGATACGCACGGTCGAACAGTTCGTCGTCGATCAGGAACGCGTAATGCTGCATCTGGATCTCCACCGGCGGCTCGGCGAACTGAAGCAGCACGCCGTCGGTGAGCTGGATGTTGGTGAACGGGCCCCAGCTCGGTGCTTCAGGGAGTTCCAACAGCTCGCGGAAGAACTGAGCCGACTCGTTGCGATCTTTGGCGGCGATGATGGTGTGGTTGAACGTGACTGTCATTCGGACCTCACGGTAGTTCGACACGAAGGGCGGACTCGCACTGCGTGAGCGTGGGGAGGCCCGCGTGCCGAACTGAGGGGGTGCCTTCTGCGCACCCACTGCGCGATCAGCCTTCCACCGGGTAGCCAATCCGTGTGTGGCGTAGCGCCGGTCCGGTGTTCATGTCGGGTGACCTTACTCGAGGGATCAGGACTTCGGGGTCCGTTCGGCGATGCGGGATTCGAGGCCGGCGACGCGCCGTCCTGAAAGCGGAGGGCACGGCGTCCGGTGTCCCCAGCTGCTCGAACCTCCACCCGGCCTGGGCGCAGAGCAGACGCGTCATCTCGAAGGCCTCGGCGTCCTTCGGCTCGATGCTCACGGACTCGCGCTGGACTGTGAGGCCGCGCATCACTTCGCGTCGTCAGCATATGTTGACGACGCGAAGTTGTCAGCATATGCTGACGGGCATGCAGAACACACTCGAAATCGCCGAGGGCGCTGCCAGCAACGACCCGGACGTCGGGCTCCGTGCGGTGGCCGCCCTGCGAGAACTCAGCGAACGGCTGGAACTGCTCCAGGTCGACAACGCACGGAAACTGGGATGGTCCTGGCAGGACATCGCCCAGCGGCTCGGCGTCACCAAGCAGACCGTGCATCGCAAGTACGGCCCGCTGATCGGGAGGCGATGATGTTCGAACGCTTCACTCCCGGCGCCCGCACTGTCGTGGTCCACGCCCAGGAGCACGCCCGACGACTCGGACACCACTACACCGGCTGCGAGCACCTCCTGCTCGCCCTCGTCTCCACCGACCAGCCGGCGAGCTCCGTGCTGCGTGAGCACGGTGTCACGCAGACACGCATCGAGGAGGAGATCGTCCGCCTGATCGGACTCGGCGCCGGATCGCCCCCGTTCGGCTCCCTCGACCGGGACGCGTTGGCCTCCATCGGGATCGATCTCGACGCCGTGTGCGCCAGGATCGAGGAGTCCTTCGGTCCGGAAGCCCTCGCCCGAGCAGGCAAAACCGGCCCCCGCGGGTCCCGCCCGTCCAGGCTGGATCCCCGGCGCGGAATCCCCCCGGGCCTCCTGCGGCACTGGCGTCGGCGGCGCCGCGCCCGACACACACTCCTGACCGCAACGACCCCCGCTTCCCCCGGTCTCCATCCGGCCACCGGCGCCCGAACCACCGGGCACATCCCCTTCACCGATCGCGCCAAGGAGACCCTGGCGGACGCCGTTCGCGAGGCGCAGACCCGGCACGACCCCCACATCGGCACCGAGCACCTCGCTCTCGGTCTCCTCGCCACCAAGGGCGGGCTGGTGCCTTCCCTGCTGTCGGCGCTCGACGCGTCAGCCCCGGCGCTGCGCGCCGCGATCGTTGACCGCTACCGGCGGGCGGACTGAGCCCGCTCCCCGCCGGATCGCCGACTTCCACAGCCGGCCTCCGTTCGCCCAGGACCAGATCAACCGAGATTCCCGGCACCCTCACTCCCAACTGATCTCGTCGCCGCAGGTCACAGACCCGAGCCTGGGCCAGATCGTTTGAGACGGACCACGAGCAGTTCCGTGTCGCGTCAGCCGGCGGGGATCGGCGGTTCTGCAATGCCGATGAACTCCCCGGCCTTGGTCTTGATGTGGACTGACCACCCCAGCGCGGTGAGATCGTCCCTGAGGGTCTGGGCATCGTGGAATACCTCCACGATGCGGTACTGGCTGCCGTCATCGAGTCGGCGCAGTGCTGCCGGGGTCGGCCGGTTCGCGTCGACGGCCGGCACCGAAGACCTCCAGGATGTGCCTCTCCCATCAGCGGGCCTGTTCAGCGGCGGCCTCGGGAAACTCCGCGATGCGGGACGTCTGCGGAACCCGGCTCTTCCCGGTCACCGGCCTACTCCGTTGGCCAAGTGCACGATCGTGCGCGGACCCAGCAACTCGACCGTCATCTCCGCGGAAGTCAGATCCTGGATCCAGAGGAGGTGGAACAGCACCGGCAACGTCGACAGCCGATCCCCGGCGGCGTCTGCCCCCACCATGAGAGGTCCGCCGAGCCGTCCGCGCGGGGCACGAAGTAGTCCGGGGTGTGCCGACGCTCCCTCTCACCGTCATGCCAGTGCAACCAGAACGGCTGCGAGCCGATCCCCACCACGATCGGGTGCACCGCGTCGACGTACGACAACTCGACGCACGGACCGGCCTGATCCACCCCAGCCGGTACAGCCATCCAGCACCCCCAGTCGCGCGACAAACGACTCGATTGAGTGAGGCAGGCCTGCCCGCGTTGCCCCGGGGCTTGCCAGGCGAACAGTTCCGATATATCGTTGACGCATCGCGACAGATCAACGATGGAATGGAGTGATGGCGATGCGTTCCCATGGATTCGAACGTGGACACCGTGGACCTGGCCCGCGTGGTGGCCGGGGTGGTTTCGAGGGCCTGCGTGGTGCCTTCGGTCCCTTCGGGCCGGGTGGTCCCGGCGGTGGCCCGGGTGGTCCGGGCTTCGGTTTCGGGGGACCCGGATTCGGTCCGGGACCCTGGGGGCCACGAGGGCGCGGCGGACCGAGGGGGAGGGCGCGGCGCGGTGACGTACGGGCCTCGATCCTCGCTCTGCTGAAGGACCGGCCGATGCACGGTTACGAGATGATCCAGGAGATCGCCGAGCGCAGCGGCGGGGCATGGAAGCCCAGCCCCGGCTCGGTGTACCCCACCCTCCAGCTGCTGGAGGACGAGGGCCTGATCACCAGCGCGAGCGAGGGCGGCAAGAAACTCTTCTCGCTCACCGACTCCGGCCGCGCCGCGGCCGACGAGGGCCCGGACGCGCCCTGGGAGGAAGCCTCCCGCGGTATCGACTTCGAGGCGCTCGGTGAGATCCGGCAGGCCGGCTTCGGTCTGATGGAGGCCTTCGGCCAGGTCTGGAAGACCGGCAGCAAGGAGCAGCGCGAGAAGGCGCTGGCCGTCATCAACGAGGCCCGCAAGAAGCTGTACCTGATCCTCGCCGACGAGGACTGACCGGCATCGGCGGCCGTTCCGCCGTACGAAGAGGCGCCCCGTGGAGTCATCCGCGGGGCGCCTTCCCGTGTCCGGCGTTCAGGACGTCAGCCCGGCGAGTCTCACGACACCAGTCCACCGAGTTTGCGCAGCGACTCGTTCAGGGCGGCGGTGCCCGAGTCCCTGAGCTTGCCCGCCATCAGGGTGACCGCGGCGCCCGTGAACTCGCCGTCGATACGGACCTTCGTGGCGTCGCCGTCGGGGGTCAGGGTGTAGCGGGTGGCCAGGCTCACGGCCATGGGGCCCTTGCCCTTGATGACGAACACCCGGGCCGGTTCCAGTTCCGCGATGGTCCACTCGACCTCGGCCGGGAAGCCCATCAGCTTCATGTTCTCCTGGAAGGTCCCGCCCACTTCGAGCGCCGTCGGGCCGCCCTGCGGAAAGCTGGTGTGGGTGGCGTTCCACTCGCCGTACGCGGGCCAGTCGGTGAGCTGTGCCCACACCTTCTCGGCCGGCGCCTCGATCCGTGCCTCCGCGCTGATTTCCGGCATGCGACCACCTCTTCGTGCTCTCTGTGTCGGGCTGTGGTGTCGCGGAACGTAGCCGCAGGGCCTGGAACATTCAATACTGATGAACCGTCAGAAAATGTGGGGACATCTCGGCGGGCCTCAGCCGACCCGGCGTATCACGGCCGCGTCGAACAGGTCCCACGCACGCGGGTGGGCGCTCTCGTCATGGCAGTGCCAGGCGTCCCAGAACAGATCGGCGGGCAGTGCGTCCTCCGGAGCCTCCACCCGGTACACGTACTGCTTGCCGTCGACGGCCGGCAGAGCCACCAGCCAGCACCTGCTCTCCATCCACCTGTGGGACGTGCGACGGAGCGCCGCGGTTGCGCGAGGGGCGCATGGCAAGGCGGCGCGCGCCCCTTCGGGGGAAAAGGGCCTGATGTCATCCGCAAGGAGGAGATCCCGGCGTGGGGAGTCCACTCTTTGTGGGACGCCGAAATGCTTCCCTTCGGGGATGACGGGAGGCGGCGGGACTGATGGGGTGGGGGATGTGCAACCCCGTATCCCCCGGCAGCAGGTCGGCGAACAGACCGTGGGGCCCCGCCACGACAACGATGCCAGGCTCAGCGCCGAACTGGCAGCGGTGGTCTCCGGCGCCCGCCGCAGGGCGCTGCGCGACGGGGACCGGCAGATAGACACGGCCCATCTGCTGCACTCGCTCCTGGAGTACGACACCGGGGCGCGCACCGTCTTCGGTGACGGCCCCGAGATCGCCCGGCTGCTCGGCTACCTGGTCCAGCGCAGCATCGGCTACGGCCTGCGCTGGCAGGGCTCGGTCGAGGACTCCGGCGCGGTCCCCGTGGTCACGGAGGCGGAAGGCCTCTCCCCCCTGGCCGCGGGCGCCATGGAGTACGCCCATGAGCGCGCCGCGGCACGGGGCGGTGACCCGGCGCTCGGTGTCGACCTCCTCGCCGCGATCGTCGCCGACCCCGGGGCCAGGGCGGTCGAGGTCCTGGACCGCGCCGGCATCGACGCCCACGAGGTGCTGAGCCGCATTGAGGACACCCTGACGGGGACCGACCGGCCGGACAGCTGGGACACATCGCGCCACTGAGGCACCGGGCGGTGGCCGCCGTGTGCTTCCCCCGGGCGGGTGTGCCCGCGCCGCCCGGCGAAGACGACCAGGAGCCGGCCTGCGGCGACCCCTGCCCCGCACCGCCGCCCCGTCCACCCGCTGAGACAGGTGTCAACGGGGGTGACGGTCATGTCATCCCCTGTCATCATGTGCCGGTGCAGACGTTGGAGAGCAGTCGAGACGGGGCGAGTGGGGCCGGCAAGGGCGTCGGGCTCGGGCTCGCCCTGGTGTCCGCCGTGGCCTTCGGAGGGTCGGGAGTCGCGGCCAAGCCGTTGATCGAGGCCGGGCTCGATCCGCTGCACGTGGTGTGGCTGCGGGTGACCGGCGCGGCGCTGGTGATGCTGCCGGTGGCCGTGCGGCACCGCGCCCTGGTGCGGCGGCGCCCCGCCCTGCTCGCCGGGTTCGGGCTGCTCGCCGTGGCCGGCGTACAGGCCTGCTACTTCGGTGCGATATCCCGTATCCCCGTCGGCGTCGCCCTGCTGGTGGAGTACCTCGCGCCCGCCCTGGTCCTCGGCTGGGTGCGGTTCGTGCAGCGCAGGCCGGTGACCCGGGCCGCCGCGCTCGGGGTGGTGCTCGCCGTCGGCGGTCTCGCCTGCGTCGTCGAGGTGTGGTCGGGCCTGGGCTTCGACGCCCTCGGCCTGCTGCTCGCGCTGGCCGCCGCCTGCTGTCAGGTCGGCTACTTCGTCCTGTCCGACCAGGGCAGCGACGCGGGGGAGGACGCCCCGGACCCGCTCGGCGTCATCGCCTACGGTCTGCTCGTCGGCACCCTGATCCTGACCGTCGTCGCCCGCCCCTGGTCCATGGACTGGTCCGTGCTGACCGGCACCGCGCGGATGAACGGCACGCCGGTCGCCGCCGGTCTCCTGCTGGGCTGGATCGTGCTCGTCGCCACCGTCCTCGCCTACGTCACCGGAGTGCTGTCGGTCCGGCGTCTCTCCCCGCAGGTCGCGGGCGTCGTGGCCTGTCTCGAAGCGGTCGTCGCGACGGTGCTGGCCTGGGTGCTGCTGGGCGAGCACCTCTCCGCGCCGCAGATCGCCGGCGGCGCGGTCGTCCTGGTGGGCGCCTTCATCGCCCAGTCCTCCGCGCCTGCCAAGAGCTCCCCGGAGCCGGTGGCCGGCGGTGGCCCGGAAAGGAGTTTGTCCCGCCGCGGAACCATCGCCTAGGCTCCGACCGTGCCTTCGACGCTCGTTCTTCCGCCTCCCGCCGCCTGAGGCGGGCCCTCCGGAATCCACGCCCGGCTCTTCGCCGGGCTGAACGGTGCTGCCCGCAGAAGCAGTCCACGGTCCTGCTCGTCCAGGACCACTTCCGACCTTCTGCACTCTGCGGAGACACTCGTGTCGAATGCTGCTTTCGGCCTGCCCGTCGGGCGAGGCCTGCTCTATCTGATCGTCGCCGGTGCCGCCTGGGGCACCGCGGGAGCGGCCGCCTCCCTGGTCTACCGGACCAGTGACCTCGGCCCGCTCGCCCTCTCCTTCTGGCGCTGCGCGGTCGGCCTGCTCCTGCTGCTCGCCGCCCGCCTCCTGCGCCGCCCCCGCGTCCGCCCCGCCGCGACCCGCCCGCTGGGCCGCAGGGTCCGGCGTGCCGTGGTCAGCGGTGTCGGACTGGCCGTGTTCCAGACGGCGTACTTCGCGGCCGTACAGGCCACCGGCCTGGCCGTGGGCACGGTCGTGACGCTCGGCGCCGGTCCGGTGCTGATCGCCCTCGGCGCGCGCGTCACCCTGGGGGAGCGGCTCGGCCGGGGCGGCCTGGCGGCCGTCACCGGAGCCCTCGTCGGCCTGGCGATCCTCGTCCTCGGCAGCGGCGGCGCGGCCGTACGCCCGGCGGGGGTGCTGCTCGCGCTGCTGTCCGCGGCCGGGTACTGCGTGCTGACCCTGCTGACCCGCTGGTGGGGCCGGCACGGCGACGCGGACGCCTCCGACACGTCCGTGGGGGCCTTCGCGGTGACCGCGCTCTGCCTCCTGCCCTTCGCCGTGTCCGAGGGCCTGGTCCCGCACACCACCGACCCGGCCCGCACCCTCTGGCTGCTGGCGTACATCGCGGCCGTCCCGACCGCCCTCGCCTACGCCCTGTACTTCGCGGGCGCCGCGGTGGTCCGCTCGGCCACCGTGTCCGTGATCATGCTGCTCGAGCCGGTGAGCGCGGCGGTCCTGGCGATCGTCCTGCTCGGTGAACACCTCACCGCGGCAACCCTGTGGGGCACCCTGGTGATGCTCGGCTCGGTCACGGGTCTGGCATGCGCGGAGGCGCGCGGCGTGGCACAGGAGCCGGTACGCGCGTAGCGACGAGCGGAGAGGGGCCCTCCCCCGTAGGGCCCCTCTCCCCCATGATCTGCGTCGCAAGGCCAGTTGATGTCACGCCCCGCGTCGGCGCGACAGATGCCGCAGCGCCGCCGCGTCACGCGGACCGCCCCGCCCGGCCAGACCGGCCGCGACCCGCGCGTGCGCCTCAGGCTTGCGTCCCGCGTACTTGAACTTCGCCCGTACGCCGACCACTTCGAGCCGCACCCCGCGCAGCCCGGAGAGCATCCTGCCGAACGGCGCCTCGTCCACCGCCACTTCGGCCGTACCGCCCTCCGGCTGGAAGTGCCCCATCAGCCGGGTGAGCAGCTCGGCCTTCTCCGCCGGATCGTCCACCACCCGTGCCCGGCACCGGAGTTGGACCGCCGCGTAGTAGCTCGTCGGCGTCCCCTGCTCGGCCGGCTCGTCCGGCGCCGTCTGCCAGTACCCGGGCGCGTACACATAGTCGTCGACGACGCTCAACAGCACGTCCGGGTCGGCCTCCAGCGCGGGCCACACGGGGTTGGGCCGCGCGAGGTGGGCGAGGACCTCGCCGCGCTCACCGTCGTAGAGGAAGTGCAAGGGCTGTACGAACGGCGGTTCGCCCGGCAGTCCGTTGACGGCGAGCTGTCCGAAGTCATGGGTGGCGAGCCACTCCTGCCACTCGGCGTCGTCGCGTGCCGCGTCCCACGGATGGATCAGCATCACGGCACCGCCAGATAGCCGGGAAGGCCGATGCCGGGAGCCAGGTCGGCGTCGGCGACCGGGGGTCCGTAGCCCTTGCGCAGCGGGACGACGCCCGCCCAGTGGGGGAGGGACAGATCCTCGGGCTCGTCGTTGACACTGCCGGTGCGGAGCTTGGCGGACACCTCGTCCAGGTCGAGCCGGATCACCGCGGTCGCGGCCAGCTCCTTCTTGTTCGCGGGCCGGGCGTCGGCCGCCCGCCCCGGGACGACATGGTCGACCAGCGCGTCCAGTGCCGCCCGCTTCTCCTCGGGGTCGGTCACGTCGTGGGCCACCCCGTGCACCACCACGGACCGGTAGTTGATTGAGTGGTGGAAGGCCGAACGGGCCAGGATCAGCGCGTCGACATGGGTGACCGTCAGACACACCGGTAGACCCGGATCGGCCTGCCCCGTCATCCGCAGCGGACGCGAGCCGGTCGAGCCGTGCACGTACAGCAGATCGCCGACCCGCCCGTAGAGGGTGGGAAGCACCACGGGGGCGCCGTCCCGGACGAACCCCAGATGGCAGACGTACCCCTCGTCGAGTATCGAGTGCACCAGCTCCTTGTCGTACGACGCCCGGTCCGCGGAGCGGGTGGGGACGGTGCGGTCGGTCGGGGTGTAGGCGGCGGTCGGTGAGGTGGGCTGGGCGGTCCCCTGCATGTCGGTCTCCATAGCTCTGCGTCCTGCGTCGTGTGTCCCGCGGCCTGTGTTCCGCGTCTGCGCGCCGCTTCTTGCGTCCGCGATTGCACTAGTGCATATTTTGCTTTGTGCTAGGAGAATATCGGATCGAGGGGCGGCGCGCAGCTGAGATCGCGGCGAGCGTCGAGCGTGCGGTGGGTTCCGGCGACCTGGAGCCGGGGCAACTGCTCCCGCCCATGCGGGAGTTGGCGACCGAGCTGGAAGTGAATCCGAACACGGTCGCCTCCGCGTACCGGATCCTGCGGGAACGAGGGGTGATCGAGACCGCGGGCCGCAGGGGGAGCCGGGTGCGCCCGAAGCCGGCCACCACGGGTCGTGAGTACATCCGCATGGATGTCCCGGAGGGTGTCCGGAACGTGGCCGGCGGCAATCCCGACCCGGCCCTGCTCCCGTCCCTGGCGAGGGCGTTCGCCCAGGCGGGGGAGCGGGGCGACCGTGAGCCGGTGCTGTACGGGGACGCCCTCGTGGAGCCGGAACTGGAGCGCCTCGCACGGGCCCGCCTGGACGCCGACGGTGTGCCGGAGGGTCCGCTCACCGTCGCGTCCGGATCGCTGGACGCCATCGAGCGCGTACTGGCGGCTCATCTCAAGCCCGGTGACACCGTCGCCGTGGAGGACCCCGGCTGGGGCAGCCTGCTCGACCTGATCCCGGCGCTGGGCCTGCGCACGGCCCCGGTGGGCGTCGACGACGAGGGCCCGCGCCCCGAGGACGTGCGCCGGGCCCTGGAATCCGGCGCCCGGGCTCTGATCGTCACCGACCGGGCCCAGAACCCCACCGGAGCCGCGGTGACCGCGGCTCGCGCGCGTGCCCTGCGCACGGTCCTCGGCGACCACCCCCGGACCCTCCTCATCGAGGACGACCACGGCCACGGCATCGTCGACCTCCCCCTGCACCCCCTGGCCGGCACCACCCACCACTGGGCCTTCGTGCGCTCCGTGGCCAAGGCCTACGGCCCCGACCTCCGTCTGGCGGTCCTCACCGGCGACGCGCTCACCGTCGACCGGGTGTCGGGCCGCCACCGGCTGGGGCCGGGCTGGGTCAGCCGCATCACGCAGAGGGCGGTGGTGAGGCTCTGGGCGGACGGCGCGCTGGACACGGAGGCGGTGGCGAAGACCTACCGGGAACGCCGGGACCTCCTGATCGGCGCCCTGGCCGAACGAGGCGTCCTGGCCCATGGCCGCAGCGGGCTGAACGTCTGGATCCCGGTCCCGGACGAGACGGGCGCGGTGGCGCGTCTGCTGCACGCCGGGTGGGCGGTGGCCCCGGGAGCCCGCTTCCGTATGACCGCCCCGCAGGGCATCCGCGTCACGGTCGCGACACTCACCCCGCAAGAGGCGGGCCCACTGGCGGATGCGGTGGCGGAGGCCCTGGGCCCCTCACCCACCCGGACCTACGGGTAGCGGGAACGGCGAACAGGCGCTCGGTCGCCGCTCAGGTCGGCCACCGTCCCGCACCCGCCTCGTAGCACAACCGAGCTTTCCCCCGGGTCATCTCGTAGCATTGCTTACATGTGGAACCTGGAGCGCCTGCGCACCCTCGACGCCCTGGCCCGCCACGGCTCGGTCAGTGGCGCCGCCGAGGGGCTGCATGTCACCACGTCGGCCGTCTCCCAGCAGCTGTCCAAGCTGGAGCGTGAGGTCGGCCAGCAGCTCCTCGCCAAGAACGGACGGGGGGTACGCCTCACGGACGCGGGCCGGCTCCTCGCGGAGCACGCCGCCCGTATCCTCTCCCAGGTCGCGCTGGCCCGGTCCGACCTGGAGGCACATCGCGGAGAGGCCGTCGGCGAACTGCGCCTCGCCGCCTTCCCGACCGCCGCCCGCGGTCTCTTCCCGGCCGCGCTCCCACAGCTGCGCAAGGCGCACCCGGGCCTGCGCGCCACCTCACGCGAGTTGGAACCCGAACCCGCCGTACTGGGCGTGATGCGGGGCGACTTCGACCTCGCCGTCGTCCTCGACTGGTACAACAGGCCGCTGCCGGTGCCCGACGGCCTCGTCAAGGCCGTCGTCCTCGACGACACCGCCGACATCGCGATGCCCGCGGACCATCGTCACGCGCACCGCGCCGAGGTCGACCTGGAGGACTTCGCCGACGACGACTGGATCACCTGGGGCGAGAACGAGTTCTGCCACGAGTGGCTGATCCACACGCTCCGCTCCAAGGGCATCGAACCGCGCGTGGCCCACCGCGCGCAGGAACACCCCACCCAACTCGCCCTGGTCGGCGCCGGGTTGGGTGTGTGCGTGGCGCCGCGCCTCGGCCGCGGCCCGGTGCCGGAGGGCGTGCGGACCGTGCCCGTACGGCAGTCCGTGCGGCGCCAGATCTACGCCGTCTGGCGCGCGGACGCCGACCGCCGCCCGTCGATCCGGGCGGCGGTGGAGGCACTACGGGAGGCGGGGCGCAGGGTGGCCTAGGGTGTGTTGCGAAAGTCCCGTACGGCTATCTGCTGCACGGTCTCGTCATCAAGGCCGGTGACTTCTACGGCTGGTTCGACCACAGCTGGATGCGCGAGCCGCTCGGCGAGATCC
>NZ_JBEXCS010000068.1:0-53237 GCF_040605395.1 Streptomyces sp. NPDC005648
CGGTCGCGAGGGTGTCCAGGTTGTTCGTCACACAACGATCTTGGACACCCTCGTTCACGTCTCTACGGGCACCCCTTGGAATCGATCATCTAGGCAAGGTGGACGGCCTCCAGGCCCCCATCACCGGTCAGGTGGCCGGTTCGAAGGACTTCAACGACCAGCTCGGCGGCGCCGTCGTCCCGGTCTTCGCGTTCGTCGTGGTCTTCGCCTTCGCGCTGATGCTGCTGTCGTTCCGCTCGCTGACCATCGCGATCACCTCGATCGTGCTCAACCTCCTTTCCGTGGGCGCCGCGTACGGCATCCTCGTCGCGGTCTTCCAGCACGGCTGGGGTGCCTCGCTGGTGGGTGCGGAGGGCGTCGGCGCGATCATCACCTGGCTGCCATTGTTCCTGTTCGTGATCCTGTTCGGGCTGAGCATGGACTACCACGTTTTCGTGGTCTCGCGGATCCGCGAGGCGCGGCTGCGGGGCCGTTCGACGAAGGACGCGATCCAGCACGGTGTGGTCACCACGGCGGGTGTGGTCACCAGCGCCGCGGTCATCATGGTCGCCGTGTTCGCGATCTTCGGCACGCTGTCCATGCAGTCCATGAAGCAGATGGGCGTGGGTCTCGCGGCCGCGGTGCTCATCGACGCGACGATCATCCGGGGCGTGCTGCTCCCGGCGGTGATGGCGCTGCTCGGCGAGCGCAACTGGTATCTGCCGAAGTGGCTGAACCGCCTGCCCGACCTCACCCACGACGAGGCGCCGGAGGCCGTGGTGGCGTCGGCTCCGGAGCACGGTGAGCGGCTGAGGGTCTGAACCCTCCTGTGACGAGGGCCCGTTGGTCTCCCGGGGGAACCAACGGGCCCTCTTTCATGCCCGCTCCTCGACGACTTCGGCCTGTTTTCAGCGCTGGTAGCGGGCGAGGACCAGGTTGCCGTCGCTCTCCAGGCGGTGGCGCAGTTCGTCGAGGCCGATGGCCCCGCTGTAGTACTCCTGGAAGGCGGGGGTGGCGACCTTGTCCTTCCACTCGGGGTAGCCGCGGACGGACTGCGCCGGTGCCGGGCGCAGCCGGCCGGCGAGGGCCGTGCCGGTGGCCCAGCCGTCCTTGGGCGTGTGCAGGGCGGGGTCCGCGAGCGCCTGGGTGCCGGTGGGCAGCATCCAGTCGCCGAGCGCCAGCCGCACCATGTTCCCGGGCCGCAGCAGGAAGTCGATGAACTCGGCGGCCTCCTTCTTGTGGCTGCTGTCCTGAGCGATGGAGAGAGTCTGCGGGCTGACGCCCTGGGTCAGCCCGTCGGCGCCGGCGGGCGCGGGCAGCACCCGCCAGTCGAAGCCCTTGGGGGCCTGCTGCGCGATCTGCTGGCGGTAGGAGAACCCGAGCGGCACCATCGCGTACTTGCCGCCGAAGAACCCGGGCAGGGTGTCCGAGCCGCCGCTGCCGAGGGTGGTGGGCGAGGCGCTGCGGTCGGTGTTCACCTGGTCGTGGATGGTGCGGGGCACCACCTGGTCGGCCGCCTCGAAGCGGACGGTGACCCTGCCGTCGGCGCCTCGGTGAAAGAGTTCGCCGCCATTGGAGAGGGAGAGGTTGAGGGTCGCGGAGACGGGTTCCTTCAGCGGCCAGGCGACGCCGTACCTGCCGTCGCCGCTGAGCTGCTCGGTGACCTTCCTGAACTCGGCCCAGCTCCAGGGGTGTCGGGCTGTCGGGATGCGCACCCCTGCCCGTTTCAGCCAGTTCGCGTTGGCCATGAGGACGCGGGGCTCCTGGAGGAAGGGCACGCCGTAGACGCCGTCGCCGAAGGTCGTCGTGTCCCAACTGTGCTGGGGGATACCGGACTTGAGGCGGGCGGGCAGCAGGTGGCGCAGGTCGGCGAGGTAGCCGCCGTAGGCGAAGTCCGCGAGGTCGTCGGAGGCGTCGTGGATGATGTCGGGGGCCTGGCCGCCCTCGAAGGAGGTGAGGAGCTGGTCGTGGACGCTGTCCCAACTGCCTTGCACGTACTGGACCTTGACGTTCGGATGACTGGCGTTCCACTCCTTCACCAACTCCTTGTTGACCTGGACGGACTCCTCCTGCCAGGCCAGGGACTGGAACCGCAGGGTGATCCGGCCCTCGTTCGCGGGGCCGGCGTTCGTGCAGCCGGCGAGCAGCAGGGCCAGGACCAGGAAGCCGATCAGTCTGCCACGCATCAGTTCTTCACCGCCCCGGTGAGCATGCCGCCGGTGATCCGTCGCTGGACGACGGCGAAGACGACGAGGGAGGGCAGGGTCGCGAGGAAGGCCGCCGCCGCCAGCGGGCCGAGGTCGGCGACGCCCTCGGCGCCGATGAACCGGGTGAGGACGACGGGCAGGGTCTGTTTCTCGGGCGTCTTCAGCAGGACGAGCGCGAAGAAGAACTCGTTCCACGCGGTGACGAACGCGAACAGCCCTGTCGCCACGATCCCGGGCGCGAGCAGTGGCGCCACGACCGAGACGAGCGTCCGCGCCCGCCCGGCCCCGTCGACGGCCGCCGCCTCCTCGACCTCGGTCGGCACCGCGCGTACGTATCCGGCGAGCATCCACAGTGCGAAGGGCAGTGCCCAGACCACGTACACGAGTGTCAGCCCCGCAAGGGAGTTGATCAGCCGCAGGTTCTTCAGCACCAGGAACAGCGGGATGATCACCAGGACCAGCGGGAAGGCCTGGCTGACGATCACCCAGCCGGTCGCGGCCCGGGTCAGTGCGGTGCGGCGACGGGCCGTCACATAGGCGAGCGGAGTCGCGACGACCACGGCGACGATCGCCGCCCCGCTCGCGGCGAGCAGGGAGTTGAGGGCCGCGTGCAGCAGTGGCTGTTCGTCGAAGGCCTGGCGGAAGTTGTCGAGGGTGGGGTGCCGGGGAATCCAGGTCGGGTGGAGACTGCCCAGCTCGCGGGGCGACTTGAAGGCGGTGGACAGCAGCCAGAGGAACGGGAAGGCGAGAAAGGCGAGATACGCGAGCAGGGCGGCGTACTGGCCGGTCCGGGTGGTCGTCCGGGTCCTCATGCGTCGTCGCCTCCCCGGAGCCGGCCCACCAGGAACAGGGCCAGGAGTACCGAGATGACGGCGACCATCACACATCCCATCGCCGCCGCGTACCCGAACTGGCCGTAGCGGAAGGCCTCTTCGTAGGCGAAGAGCATGGGCAGTCGGGTACGGCCGCCGGGACCGCCGTTGGTCAGCACATACACCAGGGCGAAGGCGTTGAAGTTCCAGATGAGGTCGAGGGCGGTGATGGCGAGGGCGACGGGGCGCAGGGCGGGCCAGGTGACCGTGTGAAAGCGGCGCCACGCTCCGGCACCGTCCACCGCGGCGGCCTCGTGGAGTTCCCGCGGGGTGTTCTGCAGACCGGCGAGCAGGGCGACCGTGGTCTGGGGCATGCCCGCCCAGACGCCCACCACGATCACGGCGGGCAGCGCGGTGCCGAGACCGCTGAGCCAGTCATGGCCGCCCGCGAGGCCGAGGTCGCGCAGGGTCTCGTTGAGAACACCCGCGTCCGGGTTGTAGACCAGCCGCCACATGATGCCCACGACGACCTCGGGCATCGCCCAGGGGATGATCGCGAGGGCCCGGGCCAGCCGGCGCAGGCGCAGCTCCTGGTTCAGCAGGAGGGCGAGGCCGAGGGCGAGCAGGAACTGCGCGACGGTGACGCCGGCCGCCCACACCAGACCGATCCGGAACGACTCCCAGAACAGCGTGTCGTGCAGCAGGTCCCGGAAGTTGAGGCCGCCGATCCACTGGGTGGACCGGGTGCGGCCCGACTGGGAGTCGGTGAAGGCCAGCAGGATGCCGTAGAGGAGGGGGCCCACGCTCAGGACGAGGATCGGGATCAGGGCGGGCAGGACCAGGAACCAGGCCCCGCGGTCGGCGGGTGCGCGGTCCCGGGCACCGGTGGTGCGTGACGGGCGTCGCGTCGACCGTCCTGTCGCGCTCACCAGTGCCACGTCTTCGGCTCCTTCACACGGGTCGGGACGGTGCCGGGCCAGTACCCTCCCGCGCCCGGTCGATGCCGGACCGGCAGCCGGTCGGTGTCGGGGCGGTGCCGGGGCGGTGTGGTGCCGGGTTGGTGGCCTCCGTCATGGTCGTGAAGGACGTAGGCACCGTCAAGGTGGTGTGCACACGGTCCGACCTGTGCGAATGCGAGACTGGCCGGGGAGTGGCGTGAACTCGGCGCCGTTCACCGGAGCGGCGACCGGGGCGCACCCGGACAGCGGACAGGGGAGGCTGACGATGGACGAGGCACGGGCGCGGGAGGTACTGGCCGCGGCGGGGGTGGTGCCGGGGCCGGCCGGGGACGCGTCGCTCCTCGCCCTCGGCGAGAACGCGGTGTTCGCCGCCGGTGACCTGGTCGTCAAGGTGGGCCGTGACGCCGAACTGCTGGATCGAGCGCGGCGGGAGCTGGCCGTCGCCGTGTGGCTCGCGCAGGAGGGTGTGCCGGCGGTACGGGCGGCGGCGGAGAAGCCGTTGCTGGTCGAGGGGCACCCGGTGACGCTGTGGCACCGGATGCCGGATGCCGTCCGGTCGGCCGAACCACGGGATTTGGCCGAACTGCTGCGGGTCGTGCACGCGCTGCCGTCGCCCGGATTCGCCCTGCCGCGGCGGGAGTTGCTGGGTGGGGTGGAGAGGTGGCTGCGGCTGGCGGGGGATGCGATCGATCCCGCCGACGCGGCGTATCTGCGGGAGCGGAGGGACGGGTTCGCGGGGGCGGCGGCCGCGCTGACGCCACGGTTGCCGTCCGGCCCGATCCACGGTGACGCCCTCCCCCGGAATGTGCATGTCGGTCCCGACGGGCCGGTGCTGGTGGATCTGGAGACCTTCTCCTCGGATCTGCGGGAGCACGATCTGGTGGTCATGGCGCTGTCGCACGACCGGTACGGGATGCCCGACGCGGCCTACGACTCGTTCACCGAGGTCTACGGCTGGGATGTGCGGGAGTGGGAGGGGTGCTCGGTGTTGCGGGGAGCCCGGGAGACGGCCAGTTGCGCATGGGTGGCCCAGCACGCGCCGAGCAATCCCAAGGCGCTGGCCGAGTTCGAGCGGCGGGTGGCGTCGCTGCGGAGCGGGGACGAGACGGTGCGGTGGTATCCGTTCTGAGGGGCTGGGGGGGCTGGGGGCTGAGGGACCGGGGGCTGAGGGACCGGGGGCTGAGGGACCGGGGGCTGAGGTTCTGAGGAGCTGAAGTGCCGAGCGCCCCACGCCCCGTGTGCCCCACGCCCCGCGCCCCGCGCCCCTCAACGGCGCCTCTCCTCGCCCTCCCGCACAGCGCTCGCCGCGCGCAGCAACGCCGTGAGGACCGTACGGACCGCTCGCCGGGCCGTCCGCTCCGGTCGGTAGAGGGCGTCGATGTGGCGTCTTGCCCGGACTCCGCTCAGTGGTCTCAAGGCCAGTGCGGGGTGGGGGCGCACCGTCCAGCGGGGCATCAGGGCCAGTCCGCCTCCCGCCGCCACCAGCTCCGCCACCACCGAGAACTCGTTGACCCGGTGCGCCAGATGGAGGCGGTGGCCCGCCGCCGCGGCGATGGCCTCGATGGTGGCCATGAGGGGGAAGCCGTCGTGGACGGTGATCCACGGTTCGTCCGCGACGTCTTTCGGCGTCACGCGGCGTTTCGCGGCCAGGGGATGGGTCACCGGCATGGCGACGTCCAGCGGTTCGCGCAGCAGCGTCGCCGCCGCGACCGTGGCCGGCCAGGGCGGGGCATGGTCCAGACGGTGGGCCAGGACCAGGTCGTACTCGCGGGTCAGGCGGGGGAAGTCGTCCTGGGTGACGTCCCCGTCGGCGAGCGCGAGGGTGGGGGCGTCCGGTGCGGTGAGCGCCTTGAGGAGGGGTGGGAAGAACGTCGTGGCCGCGCTGTTGAACGCCGCGAGGGACACCTCGCCGTCGGGGCGGTCCAGGAACTCCCCCACCGTGTGCCGGGCGCGTGCCAGCGCCGTCTCCACCTCGATGGCGGCGCCCGCCAGCGCCCGGCCGGCGTCCGTGAGCACCAGACGGCGGCCGTCCCGCTCGGTGAGCGGCACGGGGATCGCGCGCTGCAGCAGCCGCAGTTGCTGGGAGATCGCCGACGGCGTCACCAGCAACGCCTCGGCGACCGCCGTGACACTGCCGAGTTCGCCGAGTTCCCGCAGGATGCGCAGCTGCCGTTCGTCCACGCCCTCAGTGTAGGAGTGCTAAAAGATTTATGAAGAAGGTGACACTGGGCTTCACGGTTGTGATCGGCTCACCATGGGGCCATGTCCGAACTGCGCCGTACCGATCCGATACTCCTCCTGGTCGCCGTGGTCTGGGGTTCCAGCTATCTGTCCGCCCAGACGGCCACCTCCGCCCTGCCGGTGCTGCTGGTGCTCTTCGCGCGGTACGCCCTCTCCGCGCTCGCCTGCCTCGGGCTCGTCGCCGTCGGGCGCGGGCCGCGGCGGTGGACCCGGGACGAGCTGCGCACCGGTGTGCCTCTCGGGGTGACCCAGGCGGCGGTGCTCGTCGTGGAGACGTACGGCGTCGCCCACACCAGTGCCGCCAACGCGGGGCTGATCATCAGTCTCACCATCGTGCTCACCCCGCTCCTCGACCGTGGCGGCAGACGTGCCGGGCGGACCGGACAGGCCGGGCGGACCGGGCTGCCTCCCGTGTTCTTCGCCGCCGCCGGTGTGTGCGTCCTGGCCGTGGGGCTGCTGATGTCCGGCGACGGCTTCCATGCCCCGCGTCTCGGCGACCTGTTGATGCTCGGGGCCGCTCTGGTGCGGGCGGTGCATGTCGTGCTCGTCGGGCGGCTCACGCGGCGCCGGGCCGTCCGGCCGCTGCATCTGACGACCGTGCAGACCCTCGTCGGGACGGCCCTGTTCCTGCCGGCCGGTGTGCTCGGCCTGCCGACGCTCGCCCGGGCCGACGGCGGGACCTGGACACAGCTGGTCTATCTCGCCCTGTTCTGCAGTGTGTTCGCCTTTCTCGTGCAGACGTGGGCCGTGCAGCGGACGTCCGCGAGCCGGGCCAGCCTGCTGCTGGGCACGGAACCGGTGTGGGCCATGGCCGTGGGCATCGCCCTCGGCGGCGAGAGACTGACCGCGCTCACGGCGCTGGGCGCGGCCCTGATGGTCGCCGGCACCTACTGGGGGCAGGCCGTGGAACGCGCCCACCGCACAGCGGGCCCGCCCGGGACCGGCGTACGGGATGACACCGACGCACCGCACGCACCGGCTGTCCGAGGTCGCGCCACCAGCGCCACCGGTGTCTGAGCCGACCCACGTCTCAGACCGGCTCGTCCGTCAGCTCCCGCAGCGGCCAGGTGCCGTCCACCACGGCGGTCGTGTCGCCCTTGCGGCGCAGGAAGCTCTGGAAGTCCGCCGCCCATTGCGCGTACCACTCGATCTGGCGGCGGTGCAGTTCCGCCGGGCCGAGGGCCGCGACCTTGGGGTGGCGGGCGGCTATCGCGCAGGCCAGGCCGGCCGCGGCGAGGGCGTCGGCCGAGGCGTCGTGGGCGGCGTCGAGGGGGACGCCGTACTCCGTGCAGACCGCTTCGAGGTTGCGCTTGCCCCGGCGGTAGCGGTCTGCCCAGCGGTCGATGGTGTACGGGTCGATGACCGGGGCGGGGTCGAGGCCGCCCAGGCGGTCGCGCAGGGACGGGAGTCCGTGGCGGCGCAGTTCGGCGGAGAGCAGGCTCAGGTCGAAGGCGGCGTTGTAGGCGACGACCGGCACGCCCGTCTTCCAGTAGGCGGTGAGGACGTCGGCGATGGCGTCCGCCACCTGGTCGGCGGGGCGGCCCTCGGTGGCCGCCCGCTCGTTGCTGATCCCGTGCACGGCCACCGCGTCGGCCGGGATCTCCACGCCGGGGTCCGCCAGCCACTCCTTGCGCCCTATGGCCTGCCCGTCCCTGACCTCGATCACGGCCCCCGTGACGATGCGCGCCTCGCGCGGATCGGTCCCGGTCGTCTCCAGGTCGAAGCCGATCAGCAGCTCGCGGTGCCAGCCCATGGGCGGTCCCCCTTCTCGGTGGTGCTTTCCCCCAGTGGTCTCCACCTTCCCATGGGCCACTGACAATCAGCGGACCGCGTTCCGCTTGCGAGCCCCGGACAGTTCATGACACGGGACGCGAATCCACCCAAGCCGTCTCGAACTCCTCGCGGTAGGTCGGGAAGAGACCGCTGTCCACCCCGGTGTCCGACTCGTCCGGCTTGACCACGCGGTTGCCGTTGCGCAGCACGAGCACGGGTGCCTCCATACCGCGGGACCTGCGCAGATAGGACTGCACGACCGCTATGCCGTCGGAGCCGTCGCCGTCGACGAGGTACGCGGTGAAGCGCGGGGTCTCGTCGTAGACCTGGATCTCGAAGGCGCCCGGATCGCGCAGCCGGGACCGCACCCGGCGCATATGGAGGATGTTCATCTCGACCGCGCGACTCAACTCGCCCCGCTTCATGCCCAGTTCGCGCTCGCGGCGCTTGACCGCGCTGGAGGCGGGGTTGAGGAACAGCAGCCGGACCCGGCAGCCGGCCTCGGCGAGACGGACCAGGCGGCGGCCGGAGAAGTTCTGCACGAGGAGGTTGAGGCCGATGCCGACGGCGTCCAGGCGGCGGGCGCCGCCGAAGATGTCCTCGGCGGGGAACTGGCGCAGCAGCCGCACCCGGTCGGGGTGGACGGCGACCACGTCGGCATACCGGTCGCCGACGAGTTCCTCGACCGCGTCCACGGGCAGCCGCCGCGAGGACGGCACGTCGCCGCCCGAGGCGAGCACGTCCAGCAGCCTGGCCGAGGCCCGCTCGGCCTGGCCCAGGACGGCCTCGGACAGGGCGCGGTTGCGGGAGACGACGTTACGGGTCACCTCCAGCTCGTCCAGGGCGAGTTCGACGTCGCGGCGGTCGTCGACGTACGGCTCGAAGCACGGCCAGTGCTGCACCATCAGCTCGCGCAGCTGGGGCAGGGTGAGGAAGCTGAGGACGTTGTCGTCGGCCGGGTCGAGCAAGTAGCCCTTGCGGCGGCTGACTTCGCGCACGGCGACCGCGCGCTGCACCCACTCCTGGCCGGCCGGTCCGGCCGCCGCGATCACCCACTCGTCCCCGTGGACGGGTTCGTAGATGGGACGCAGGACGGCCGCCACGACCGCCCGCAGCCGCTGTTCGACGAGGTTCAGCCAGATGTAGGCCCGGCCGGCTCGCTGAGCGCGCGTACGCACCTCACGCCAGGCGTCGGCGTCCCAGTCCAGCTCCGGTCCGATGGAACTCGTCTCCATGGGCCTCGCCAGGGACACCGTGCCGGGCGGGACGTCTGCGGAGTTCCCCTCGTGACCCTCGTCACCAGGGGGCAACTCCAGCCCTCCCGAGCCCACCCGCGCACCGCCTTCCGCTCCCCCGAGCACTCCCCTTGCCAACGATCAAGGAAGGGTACTCCGGGACCGGTCGGCGATGCAGCCGGATGGACAGGGTCGTTTCTCAACTACGCGGTCGCCAGTGCCCGTTCTGCCAGGCGAGCTCGTCCGGAGTGAGCGGATTCATAGCGGTGACGTCCCGGGGGGCGATCGAGAAGCCCTGCCAGTGGACCGGCATGGGCTGCTGGTCCTCGTCACGGGCGATGTGGTGGAAGCCCACGTTCATCCAGACGATCGGATGGGTGAGGGTCTGGCCGTTCACCCACGTGTCGACGGAACGGCCCGCTCCGGCGGGGCAGGCGCCGGTGTTGTTGCTGGCGAACTGCTCGCACTTGTTGTACTCGGTGAAGTACACGTCGTGCTTGGTGAAGCTGCGGCCGGGGTACTTGGTGGTGGGCCCGGGGACGATCTCGTACGAGCGCGCGTGCCCGTCCTTGTTCTTGCCCGTCTCGCTGACCACCCGCCACCAGCGGTAGGTCCTGGCGTCGCCCGCGAGTTCCTTGGTGACCTTGGTGCGGGTGGTCTTGTTGGTCGGCGCCTCCTGGCCGCGCACGGGCGCGCTGACGGCCGAGTCGTACTGCTCGATCTTCGTCTTCGACGAGCCGTCGAGGCCGAAGTCGAGCCGCCAGAAGACGTTGTGGCTGTGGCTGGTGGCGTAGGCGCTCGCGCCCTTGCCGATGGGCCAGCCGCGGCCGTCCCCGGCGTCGTAGTCGTCGAAGGAGAGGCTTCCGGTGGCGCCGACGTTCATGTTGACGGTGCCGTCGTCCTGGAAGCGCCACTCGGTCATGTACTCGTACCAGCCGACCTGGTTGACCGTGTAGACGAGGAGGTCCTTGCCCTGCGCCTGGTAGACCTTGTTCGCCGTGTCGCCCTGCATGCGGTACGCGTGCCCGCGCGAGCGCGTGGTGGTGCACAGGCCGTTGACGTCCGGGTGGGCCGGGTCCCAGGAGTCGGGGACCTTGACGGACTTGATGGTGCCGCCGGGGCACTCGCCGGGCGCGAGGTTGACCAGTCCCTGGGCGAAGCCGAAGCCGGTGAGGTCGTCGTACTCGACGCTGCCGTCGTCGTAGGGGACGTCGATCTGGGCCAGGCGGGCGCTGCTCAGGACCTTGATCGGCTGGGTCTCGCCCTTGGGCTGGTAGGAGACGTCGTCGAGGACGAGCCCGGCCTTGCTGTCGTAGCGCCAGCACATCCGCCAGGTGGTGCCGCTGGACAGCTTCTGCTCGATCTTGTAGGTGCTGCTGCAGTCGGCGGCGGCCGCGGCGGCGGCCTTCGGCTGGGCGGCGGCGGGTCCGGCGCCGGTGGTCGCGCCGGCGGCGAGCGCGGCCACCGAGAGGCCGACGGCCGCACGCGTGCGTGCGCGACTCGTTCTGGTGGAGGGCATGACGAGGTGACTCCCTTACCGGAGGAGCGGGTGGGAAAGGTGGACGGTGGGCGGGCTCAGCCGCGCCTGAGCTGGGCGACCTTGCGGGCGCTGAGGTCGACGACGATGGACCGGGCGTCGATCCAGGGGCCGTTCTTCACCTTGGGGAACAGCCGTACGCACCGGTGCTCGCCGCACTTGTCGAGCGCGGCGGGCTGGGCGCCCGGTGTGGCCCGGTAGACCGCTCCGTTGAACAGCAGCTGGTCGGGAGAGGTCAGTTCCCGGCCGGTCGCGTCCTTGTAGTCGGCCTTCAGGCCCGCGCCGAGCGGGTCGGCGATCAGCAGGGCGGCCGCCTCGGTGTTCTCGGCGCGGCTCAGCGGCGGCTGCACCCCGTGCTGGACGCCGGTCTCCTCGACCTTCCCGGTGTCGAGATCGACGGTCTTGGTGACCAGGGTGTCGTCGCGGTAGTCGTAGAACGTCACATCGGCCCGCCGCGGCGGGTTCGGGTCGTCGGCCTCGTCGTCCTCGGGGTCGGCGAGGTCGACGGTCAGCCGCTGCGGACCGCGTCTGCCGTCCACGTTCTCGGCGGAGGCGAGCAGCTGCCGGTCGGCGGCGATCCGCTCGGCCCGCTCGGTCTCGTCGTCGGTGAGCGGGTCGGTGCCCTTGCCCTTGTCGCTCTCGGCGGGCGGCGACTCGACGACGCCCGGCCGGGCGGCCCCGGCCCCACCCGCCTGCTGGGACCGGGCCGCCGCCCCGGTTCCTCCCGTTTCGTCGGCCCCCGCCGTCCCCGGCAGGGTGATCCCGACCATCACGGCGGTCCCGGCCACCGCTATGGCCGCTCCCGCCACCATCTTGCCCAGATGGCGGTGCACTATCTCGCGCACATCTTCCCCCTACTCCCCCTTCAGTCACAGGAGTACATGTCTGCCCCACTGGTTGGTCGATCGGTAAGAGGGACGTAAGTCATAGGTGGTTCCATCACTTTCGGGGAGACTCGACGTCAAGGCGCCCCCCGGGGCTCGCTCCACCTGAAAGAGTCGTGTCCATGCAGGTCTGGCCTGGCGAGGCATATCCGCTCGGTGCCACGTACGACGGCGCCGGCACCAATTTCGCGGTCTTCTCGGAGGCCGCGGACCGAGTAGAGCTGTGTCTGTTGCACGACGACGGCTCGGAGACGGCGGTGGAACTGCGCGAGAGCGACGCGTTCGTACGGCACGCGTACGTGCCCGGCATCATGCCGGGACAGCGGTACGGCTTCCGGGCGCACGGCCCGTACGAGCCGGGGCGCGGCCAGCGCTGCAACTCGGCGAAACTGCTGCTCGACCCCTACGCCCGCGCGATCAGCGGCTCCGTCCGCTGGGGGGAGGAGGTCTACGGCTACCACTTCGACGCCCCCGACGAGCGCAACGACCTGGACTCGGCGCCGCACACGATGACGTCGGTCGTGGTCAACCCGTACTTCGACTGGGGCGACGACCGCAGGCCCCGGCGCGGCTACCACGAGACGGTGATCTACGAGGCCCACGTCAAGGGCCTCACCATGCGCCACCCTGGGCTGCCGGAGGAGCTGCGCGGCACCTACGCGGCGCTCGCGCACCCGGTGATCATCGAGCACCTGGTGGAGCTCGGTGTGACCACGCTGGAGCTGATGCCGGTCCACCAGTTCGTCAACGACCACCGGCTGGTCGACATGGGCCTGAACAACTACTGGGGCTACAACACCATCGGTTTCTTCGCCCCGCACAACGCCTACGCCTCCTGGGGTGACCGCGGCCAGCAGGTCCTGGAGTTCAAGTCGGCGGTGCGGGCGCTGCACGAGGCCGGCATCGAGGTCATCCTGGACGTCGTCTACAACCACACGGCCGAGGGCAACCACCTGGGGCCGACGCTGTCCTTCAAGGGCCTCGACAACGCGTCGTACTACCGCCTCACGGACGACCCCCGGTACTACATGGACACCACCGGCACCGGGAACTCCCTGCTGATGCGGTCGCCGCACGTCCTGCAGCTGATCATGGACTCGCTGCGCTACTGGGTCACCGAGATGCATGTCGACGGCTTCCGCTTCGACCTCGCGGCGACGCTCGCGCGGCAGTTCCACGAGGTGGACCGGCTGTCGTCGTTCTTCGACCTGGTGCAGCAGGACCCGGTGGTCTCCCAGGTGAAGCTGATCGCCGAGCCGTGGGACGTCGGCGAGGGCGGCTACCAGGTGGGCAACTTCCCGCCGCTGTGGACCGAGTGGAACGGCAAGTACCGCGACACCGTACGGGACATGTGGCGCGGCGAGCAGCGCGCGCTCGCGGAGTTCGCGTCCCGGCTGACCGGCTCCTCGGACCTCTACCAGGACGACGGCCGCCGACCGCTGGCCTCGATCAACTTCGTGACCTGCCACGACGGCTTCACCCTGCACGACCTGGTGTCCTACAACAACAAGCACAACCGGGCCAACGGCGAGGACAACCGGGACGGCGAGAGCCACAACCGCTCGTGGAACTGCGGGGCGGAGGGCGAGACCGACGATCCGGAGGTGCTCGGGCTGCGGGCGCGGCAGATGCGCAACTTCGTCGCCACCCTGATGCTGTCCCAGGGTGTGCCGATGATCAGCCACGGCGACGAGTTCGCGCGCACCCAGGGCGGCAACAACAACGCCTACTGCCAGGACAACGAGCTGGCCTGGGTGAAGTGGCTCGACGAGGACGCCGCCGAGGACGCGGCCGACCGGCAGCTGCTGGCCTTCACGCGCGCGATGGTGTGGCTGCGCAAGGACCACCCGGTCTTCCGGCGCCGCCGCTTCTTCCACGGCCGTCCCGTGGAGGGCACCCACGACGAGCTGTCGGACATCGCCTGGTTCACCCCGGAGGGCAAGGAGATGACCCAGCGGGACTGGGACTCGGCCCCGGCCTCGGCGCTGTCGGTGTTCCTCAACGGCAACGCGATCTCCGAGCCCGGCTCCCGTGGGGAGCGGATCACCGACGACTCGTTCCTGCTGATGTTCAACGCCTCGCCCGAGGCGCTGGACTTCGTGGTGCCGGTCAACCACGGCCGGCAGTGGCAGGTGGTCGTGGACACCGCCCGCCCGGACGGCGTACCGCCCGGCGAGGGCCAGAAGGTGGCGGCCGGCGACCGGCTGACCCTGGTGAACCGCAGCCTGACGGTGCTGCAGCGGCCGGTCTAGGGCGTGGACCCGGGTGGGCCGACCGGGGGACGCGTGCACGCGTGGGGGGTGTGAGGGCACGAACGGCGGCAGGGCGGGTACGTAGGTCTGCATGACACCTGAGCGACCCGCCCTGTCGGTGCCCACGGCCACGTACCGGCTGCAGCTGCAGCCCGGGTTCCCCTTCGGGGCCGCGTCGGCGGCCGTGCCGTACCTGGCCTCGCTCGGCGTCTCCCACCTGCACCTGTCCCCCGTCCTGGAGGCCGTCCCCGGCTCGGCGCACGGCTATGACGTCGTCGACCACGCGCGCGTGCGGGAGGAACTGGGGGGCGAGGAGGGACTGCGCGCGCTGGCGCGCACCGCGCGGGAGCACGGTCTCGGTCTGGTCGTGGACATCGTGCCGAACCACATGGCGATGTCCCCGCGGCACAACCGCGCCCTGTGGGAGGTGCTGCGGGAGGGCCCGAAGTCGCCGTACGCGCGCTGGTTCGACATCGACTGGGAGGCGCAGGGCGGCCAGGTGCTGCTGCCGGTGCTGGGCGGCCCGCTCGGCTCGGTGATCGACGAGCTGCGGGTCGACGGCGACGTGCTGCGCTACCACGACCATGTGTTCCCGCTGCGGGAGGGCACCGGGGAGCTGCCCCTGCCGCGGCTGCTGGACGCCCAGTGGTACCGCCCCGTGTGGTGGCGGCTGGCCCGGACGGAGCTCAACTACCGGCGCTTCTTCAGCATCTCGGAGCTGATCGGGGTGCGGGTGGAGGACCCGGAGGTGTTCGAGGCCACGCACACGAAGATCCTTCAGCTGCTGCGCGAGGGCGTCGTCGACGGGCTGCGCGTCGACCACCCGGACGGCCTCGCCGACCCCGACACGTACCTGGCGCGGCTGTACGAGGCGACCGGCGGCCGTTGGACGGTCGTCGAGAAGATCCTCGCGGACGGCGAGCCCCTGCCCGCCTCGTGGCCCGTCGCGGGCACCACCGGCTACGACGCCCTGCGGCACGTCGACGGGCTCTTCGCCGACCCGGCGGGGGCCGGGGAACTCCTCGGCCACTACCGGCGGTTCGCGGCCCCGCAGACGGACCGGGGCGGCGACTGGGCGGCGACGGTGCGCAGGGCCGCGTACAAGGTGCTCACGCACGAGCTGGCCGCCGAGACGGACCGGCTGACCCGGGTGGCGGACAGGGTGTGCGCCACTTCCCCGGACCCCGCGCTGCGCGACCGCGCCCCGTGGGCGCTGCGTACGGCGCTCCAGGAGCTCCTGGTCCGGCTGGAGGTGTACCGGCCCTACGCCTCCCAGGACGCCTCCCTCGTCGTCACCGAGGAGGCCGCGGCCGAGGCCCGGCTCGCCTTCGCCGTCCCGGAGGAGGCGGGCGCGGTCGACGTGGTGCGCGACCTGGTGCTGGGCGCGTACGGCACCGGGCCCGACCACGTCGAGTTCCGGACCCGGTTCGCGCAGACGGCGTCGGCGCTGCGCGCCAAGTCGGTGGAGGACACGGCCTACTACCGCTATGTGCCGCTGCTGTCGGCGAACGAGGTGGGCGGCGACCCGGGGAGCCCCGCGGTGTCCCCGGAGGACTTCCACGCGTACTGCGCGCGCGTGCAGCGCGACTGGCCGGCGACCGGCACGGTCGTCTCGACCCACGACACCAAGCGCAGCGCCGACGTACGGGCGGCCCTCGCGGTGCTCACCGAGTGCCCCGGGCGATGGGCGGACGTCCTCGCCGAGGTGACCCGGGACTGGGAGGGCGTGCCCGATCCGCAGGTGGCGTGGGCGGCCTGGCAGACGGTGTTCGGGCTCGGCGCGGCGGACGCGGAGCGGGTGGGGCCGGCGCTGCTGAAGCATGTGCGCGAGGCGGGGCTGTTCACCAGCTGGACGGAGCAGGAGCCCGCCTACGAGGAGGCGGTGGCGGCGTTTGTCGCGGCGGGGCCGTGCTGGGTGCCGGGTGAGCACGTCGTGGCCCTGCGCGGGGCGTTGGAGCCGCACATCCGGGCCAATGTGCTGGGCACCGCCCTGGTCCATCTGACGATGCCGGGCGTGCCGGACCTCTATCAGGGCACCGAGGGCGAGTACCTGGCGCTCGTCGACCCGGACAACCGGCGGCCGGTGCGGTTCCCGCCCGAGGACACCGGCGACAAGGGTGCGCTCACCGCCGCGGCGCTACGGCTGCGGGCGCGGCGGCCCGGCGCCTTCGGGGACGCGGCCACGTACGCGCCGCTCACCGCCGAGGGCCCGGCGGCGGCCCACTGTGCGGCGTTCACCCGGTCCGGCGAGGTCGTCACCGCGGTGACCCGGCTGTCGCTGCGGCTCGCGGAGTCGGGTGGCTGGCGCGACACCGTGCTGCCGTTGCCGCCGGGCCGCTGGTCCGACGTGCTGGCTCCGGAGCGGGAGTTCACGGGGCACGCACGCGTGGCGGAACTCTTCGCACGGCTGCCGGTGGCACTGCTGGAGCGGGTCGACGAAGACTGAGCCGACTGGGGTGCCATGAACTCCCCTATGCCGCTACGAGGGGCCGGAAACCACCCGCTCCGGCGAGCCGGGTGCGCCCGGCGCGCACCGCCTCACCGCGCGCCGTGGCCTCGTCCGGGCGACCGGCTCGAACCCGCGCACGCTTCCGGGGCTCACACCGAGGGCGACCTGCTCCTCGCCGCGGACCGCGGCCGTCGGACTCGGCCAGGGCGTGTCGCGAAGGTCCCGCCTGCCGCTCGACGCCTGGCACGCACTCTCGCCGCACCGGGCGAAAACCCACGTACAACCAGTACGAGGGCTTCCACCCGGCACGCCAAGAGCACGCTCCCCCATGACGCCGCCCGGCCCGCCCTCCGGGCGGAGGACGGGACTTTCGAACACGCTCTAGGCGGAGGCGCACGCCGCCCCGCGCACCGCCCCGCCGCCCCCGTCAGCCGCGGTGACGGCCCGTGCCATACCGCCCCGCCCGTGCTCCCCTGCCCTTCGGCAGGCCGTGAGCGACCCTCGCCGGGCGCGGAGTGCGCCACCGTCCGTTCCGGCTGGCGGTAAATGCATCTGGGCGCCCCCTGGAGCCTCCCCCGTCGTGACCTTGACAGTCGCCGGAGACCGTGGGGTACTGCGGATTGCGAAGCCGGGCGGACGTGACGGGGGTGAGTCTCCTGCCGGAGCTGCGCTACCCCACCGTGACCCAACTCGTCTCGTCCGCGGAGGCCCTGGCCGCGCACCGGCCGGGCCTGTGCACGCTGAGGCAGGTGGGTGTCTCCCGCGCGGGCAGACCCCTGCGCCTGCTGTCGGTGGGACACGCCCGCCGTGCCGTGCTGGTCGTCGCCGGCGCCCACGCCAACGAGCCGACCGGCGGGGCGACCCTCCTCGCGCTGGCCGAACGGGTGCTGCGGGAGAGGGAGTTGCGCACCGACACGTCCTGGCACTTCCTGCTGTGCGCCGACCCGGACGGCGCGAGCCTGCACATCACTCCGGCGCCGCGCAGTCTGCTCGACTACCACCTCGGTTTCTTCCGGCCGGCCGCCGAGGAGCAGCCGGAGTGGTCGCCGGCGGTGCTGCCGCCCGACCGGCTGCCCCCGGAGACACAGGCGCTGATCCGGGTCATCGACGAGCTGCGCCCCTACCTCCAGGCGACACTGCACGGGACGGATCTCGGCGGCAGCTGGGTGCAGCTGACCAGGGACATACCGGGTCTCGCGGAACCGTTCGCCAAGTCCGCGGCGCAGCTGCACATCCCGGTGGAGACGGGCGCCTCGGACGCCGCGGGCTGGTCGGCGTCCGGGCCCGGGGTGCATGTGATGCCCTCCCCCGGGGCGGGCGCGGCGTACCCGAGCATGCCGGACGACGCGCGGCAGAGCACCTGGTACGCCACCCACCGCCACGGCGGGCTGACGGCCGTGGTGGAGGTGCCGATGTGGGCGAGCGACCTGGTGGACGACCCGGCGCCGCATCCCGCCCCGGCGGCGGCGATACGGCGGCTCGCCCGCCGGCTGCTGCGGGACGGCCTGGAGGTGGAGCGGGTGCTGGTGGACGCGCTGCCGCGGCTGGAAGGCGTCGACGGGCCGCTGCTGCGGGCGGCGAGGTGGGCGCTGGAACTGGTGCCGGGGCTGGCGGCGGACTGGATGCACACACCGCCCGCCGACAACACGATGGCGTACGTAGGCAGCGTGGACGCGTTCGGGCGCCGGCTGCCATTGCGGGCGGCGGCGATGCTGCTGCGGGTCCTGCGGGAGACCGACGACCGCGCGGCCCCGCGTCTGGAGCGCCTGGTGGCCACCTGGAGCGACTCCTTCGCGGAACGCTTCCGCGCCCGCTGGGTCCCGCTGGAGCACCAGGTCGAGCACCAGTCCCGCACGGTCCTCGCGGCCGCACTCCACGCCCGCGACAGGGCGACCTGAACGACCGGGCCGCACGGGCACGCACGCGCGTGCGCTGCACCCTCGCCCCGCACGCGCACACGCACACGCACACGCACGCGCGTGCGGCCCACCGCCGTACCCCGCCCCCGCACCCCCTCCGTCAGCCGTCGAGGGCGAACACCGATCCCGTGCGAGCCGCCATCACGCAGCCGTTGGAGAAGGTCTGGGCGTACTCGACCTGCCGGCCGCCCCACTCGCCGCGCGCGTGCACGCTCACCGGCGCGTAGACCATCGGGCAGAGGGTGTCCTTCGCCGGGAGGGCGGCGATGTCGCCCTTCGCCGTCGTCAGTTCCGCGCAGGCCTCGGCCGCGTGCAGATGCCCCTGGGGCGGGTCGCACAGGAGCAGGGTGCCGCGGGTGTCGCTGGAGCGGGCGTCGCCCGTGGTGACCGTCAGATAGAGGTAGTCGCCCGAGACCGGGAAGGAGGCCTCGGCCGCGGCCTGCGCCGGGGCGGCGCCGGTGAGGAGGAGGGCGGCCGCCAGCAGCCCGCCTCGTACCGCTTTCGCTGTGGTGCTGATCGTCATTCCCGATGCATCGGCACGACGGCCTCGGAACCCCACCCCGACTCACCCGAACGGGAGCACGCGGGGGCGTACCGCCCGGCGAGCTCGAAGGCGGCGAGCACCACCCGGGACTGGTACTCGACCTGGCGGGCGACGGGGATCCAGCGCGCCCCGCAGCCCTCGCGGTAGTCGGCGCACCACTCGTCGACGAGCCGGTCCAGGTCCGGCAGCACACCCGCCGGATCGCGGCCGGCGGCCCTGACCAGCTGGTGCAGCAGTCCCGCCGTGCGCAGCGCGAGCCGCCGGCCGGCGATGCGCAGGGCGGCGAGGTGGGCGGTGCTCATGGGGGGCAGCGGACGCGCCCCGTCGGCGACGTCGGGGTCCCAGGTGTCGGCGAGCCCGGGGCAGACCAGTAAATAGTCGTCCACCGGGGCGAGCAGACGGCCCGCGTCGGGCACGTCCGCGAGGTGCGGCCGCAGCCGCACCAGGAGCCGCTCCAGGAGCCGAGTGTCGTGCCGCAGGGTGTGGCTGACGGTGCGCAGCACCCCGGCGGCGTCCGCGGGCGGGGAGCCGTCCTCCACGGCCGCCACGCCCCACATGGGTGCCTCCACGATCGCGGTCACCGTGCCGTGCCGGTAGGGGTGGTACCAGGTCGACTCGACGGCCGCCTCGGTGATGGCGGCGGCCAGGTCGCCGATGCGGGGCGGCGGGATGCGGTAGACGGCGGGGCCCAGGCTCGGCCAGTACAGGGTGTCGTAGGGGCCGAGTTCGCGCGGGATGCCGAGGCGGGCGGCGGTGTGGGCGACGCGCCGGTCGATGCCGGGCAGGTCGTGGGTGAGCTCGACGAAGCCGCCGCCGACGTCCACGCCGTGCAGCGAGCACTGCAGGAAGGGCCGCAGTTCGTCCTGGAGGTCGAGCAGGGTGCGGGTCTCCGGCAGGGCGGCGCCGGCCGCGCCGTCGGGCAGCCACTCGGGCTGTTCGAGGAAGCCGGGCCGGAAGAAGTTCCGGAAGTAGCGGCCGAGGGTGTACGGGCCCGTCAGCCAGCCCTCGTTGCGGCGCAGGCCGTCGGGGTCCAGGGAGAGCAGCAGGTTCCAGGTGGCGTCGGCGCCCTCGGTGAAGCGCGGGTCGGCCAGGGCCCGTTCGGCCAGGCGCAGCACGGTGGCCCCGCCGACGGGTTCGTTGGCGTGCGGGCCGGCGACGACGAGGGCCTGACGGCTGCCGTGACCGACGGAAAGCAGCCACATGGGAGTGCCCGCGCGGGAGGTGCCGACCCGGCGCAGACGGGCGTCCCGGGGGCGGCGCGCGACGAGTGCTGCGGCCCGGGCGCCGAGTTCGTCGACGGTCGGGTAGCGGAGGAGGGGCGGCAGGGCACACCTCCACAATGCGGTGCCGTCGGTTCACCTGACGTACATGGCGTACGCACAGTCAGTCACGAGTTGGGGGGTACGTCAACACCGCGGGGAGGAAAGGGATTTGCGCCATCACACCAGGTCAACGCCGTGTCATGTTCAGGCCAAAGCTAAGGCGGGACTCAGTCGGCTCAGCCGACGGCGAGGCGGAACGCCATCCGCCCGAAGCCGACCTGGTCACCCTCGCGGACGACGGCGGCGCCGATGACCCGCCTGCCGTTCACCGTCGTCCCGTTGGTGGAACCCAGGTCCCGCAGCACCCACATCCCGCCCTGGCGGCTGAGCTCGGCGTGCACCCGCGAGACCGTCTCGTGGGTCAGGCGCAGCCCGTTGGCCGGATCCCGACCGATCCTCAGCGGATGGCCGCCCGACGGGTGCGGCAGCAGCAGCTTGGGCAGCCGCTCGGCCTGCCAGGCCCTGCGCAGTCGTACGGTGAAGCCGGAGACGGCCTCCACGGTGCCGAACACCATGCGCGCCAGGCGGTTCTCCTGGGGCAGGTCGGCGGTGAGGGCGACGAGCTCCTCCGAACGGCGGGCGGCCAGGGCCAGCTCCATCCTGCGGATGAACGTGTCGTGGGACAGCCGGCCCATCGCGACGCCGTCACGCAGCACCTGCAGCGCCTTGTCGCGCTCCGCGTCGGACAGCCGCGCGGGGTACGTGTTGAACTCGAAGGACGACGTCACGTTGGTGATTGTCGGTCAGTCAACCCCGGGTGTCCAGAAAACGAGAAAACGCCCGCCCCTCGCGCGTGCCCGACGACACCCGCCGTAAAAGGGCGGATTCAAAAGCCATTTGATCTCGTTTGAAGCACCATGGACGGGCTACATCACGGTGAGCAGACGAAGGGGACCGTCCGTGCAGTTCGAGGTGTGGGCACCGCAGGCCGGCCGAGTGACGCTCCAGTGCGACGGCGCCACGCGCGCCTTGGAGCGCGATCCGGACCGGGAGGGCTGGTGGCGGGGCGAGGCGGAGGCGTCGGACGGCTCTCGGTACGGCTTCGCGGTGGACGACGGCCCGGTGCTGCCGGACCCGCGCTCGCGCCGGCAGCCGGACGGCCCGGACGGGCTGAGCGCGGTCGTCGACCACGGGCGCCACGCGTGGCGCACCGAATGGGCGGGGCGCCCGCTGCCGGGCGCGGTGCTGTACGAGCTGCATGTGGGCACGTACACGCCTGAGGGCACCCTGGACGCGGCCGCCGGGCGGCTCGGGCATCTGGTCGAACTGGGCGTCACCCACGTCGAGTTGATGCCCCTCTGCCCGTTCCCGGGGCGGCACGGCTGGGGGTACGAGGGCGTCTCGCTGTGGGCCGTGCACGAGCCGTACGGCGGCCCGGAGGCGCTGAAACGGTTCGTCGACCGGGCGCACGAGCTCGGTCTCGGGGTGGTCCTGGACGTCGTGCACAACCATCTGGGGCCGTCCGGCAACTACCTGCCCGCGTTCGGGCCGTACTTCACGGACACGCACCACACGCCGTGGGGCTCCGCCGTGAACCTGGACGCGCCGGGGTCGGACGAGGTGCGCGCCTATCTGCGCGAGAGCGCTCTCGCGTGGCTGCGGGACTACCGGATCGACGGGCTGCGGCTCGACGCGGTGCACGCGCTGGCGGACACCCGCGCGTGCCACTTCCTGGAGGAACTCTCGACGGCCGTCGACGCGCTCTCGGCCGACCTGGGCCGGACGCTGTTCCTGATCGCCGAGTCCGATCTGAACGACCCGCGGCTGATCACCCCGCGCGCGGAGGGCGGGTTCGGTCTGGACGCGCAGTGGAACGACGACTTCCACCACGCCCTGCACACCGCGCTGACCGGCGAGTCGCAGGGCTACTACGCCGACTTCGGGCGCTCCCCGCTGGCCTCGGTCGCCAAGACGCTCACCGGGGGCTACTTCCACGACGGCACCTATTCGAGCTTCCGGGGCCGGCACCACGGGCGTCCCCTGGACCGATCGCGGGTGGCCGGGCACCGGCTGCTCGGGTACAGCCAGACGCACGACCAGGTGGGCAACCGGGCGCAGGGCGACCGGCTCTCGGCGACCCTCTCCCCCGGCCTCCTGGCGTGCGCCGCGACCCTCACCCTGACCGCGCCCTTCACCCCGATGCTGTTCATGGGCGAGGAGTGGGCCGCCGCCACCCCCTGGCAGTTCTTCACCGACCACACCGATCCGGAGCTCGCGGAGGCCGTACGGCGGGGCAGGCGGCGGGAGTTCGCGGCGCACGGCTGGGCCGAGGAGGATGTGCCGGACCCGCAGGACCCCGCGACCCGCGACCGCTCCTGCCTCGACTGGAGCGAGCCGGAGAACGAACCACACGCGCGCGTGCTCGACTGGTACCGCCGACTCCTCGCGCTCCGCCGGGAACAGCCCGACCTCACCGACCCGGACCTCTCCGACACCAAGGTGGCCCACGACGAGCAGGAGCGCTGGCTGGCGTTCCGGCGCGGGGACGTCCGCGTCGCCGTGAACCTCGCGAAGGCACCGGCAGCGATCCCCCTGGGGCCGCGCCACGCGCGCGTACTGGCCGCGTGGGAGCCGGTGGACGCGCCGGGACCGGACGGGGTGCTGCATGTGCCCGGGGAGTCGAGTGTGGTGCTGCTGCAGAGCTGAGCCGGGCCGCGCACATCGCGTGAACGGTTGCGCGCCCCCGTCCGAGTACCGAGGTTGCCCGCTGTCCGCGGCGCCCAGCCGCCCACGGCACGTCGTCTACGGCTCCTCGTCCGGGTCGTCCTCCCGCAGCTCCGTGACCCGCTCCAGGAGGATGGCTTCCCAGGCGCGGCGCAGTTGCAGCCGCAGCAGCGGCAGCGCGCCCTTGTCACGGTCGGACCGGTTGTCCAGGTGACCGGCCAGGCGGATCACGGTGTCGCAGCGGGCCAGCCACAGGCCGCGCAGACAGGGGCGGGCGGCGTAACCCGCGAGGGTGGCGGCGCGGACGGCCGCCGGGGAGCCGACGGCGATCGCCAGGCCGGCGATGTCCTCGGCGGGGTCGCCGACGGCCGCGCCGGTCCAGTCCAGGACTCCGCGCACCCGGCCGTCGGCGCTGACCACGAGGTGTTCGCCCCGGAGGTCGTGGTGGACGAGGACCGCGGTGCCCGGCTGCGCGGCGAGCTGGACGGCGGCCGGGGAGCTGAGCTGGTGGAGACGGGCCGGGTCGAACTCGTCGGCCGCGGCGAGGCGCCCGGCGGCCCGCTCGGCGGCCTTGCGCAGGGCCTCCAGGGAGCGTGGGGCGGTGCGCGGTGCGCCGAGCGCCTCGGCCTGCCGGGCGGGCACCTCGCGCAGCCCGGTGAGCAGCCCCGCGAGGTCGGCCTCGCCGACGGCGGACACGTCGTGCTCCTCGGCCGTGCCGCCGGGCACCACGATGTCGAGCGTGTACGTCAGCCCGGGCGCCCACTCGCCGTGCGCGACGCTGGTCGGCACGGCGAGGGGCAGCTGCGGCCGCACGAGGTCGCGCAGCCGCAGCTCACGGCGCTGGCGCAGGGCGGCCTCGCGGTCCGGGGCGAGCCGCAGGACATGCCGGCCGCCGACCCACCAGGTGGAGTGCTCGCCACCCTCCACGACGGGCCGCACCTCGAGTCCGCCGGCGCCGGCGCCGCCTTTCGTGCCCTCCTTGAGCAGGGAACTGACCAGTCGGCGGACGGTGTCCGCGGTGGGTGTCGGTGCCTGGGTCATGGTCGCGCCGTTGTCGCTCGGGGGTGTGCGGGGCTCCTGCGTCGCTCAGTCCACTATGACCATCTCGCGGTCGGTGTCGTTGAGGCGGCGCCCGCCGTCCTCGGTGACCGTCACGATGTCCTCGATGCGCACCCCGAAGCGGCCGGGCAGATAGACGCCGGGTTCCACGGAGAAGCACATGCCGGGGACGAGGGGCTGCAGTTCGCCCTCGATCATGTACGGCGGCTCGTGCGTGGTGACGCCGATGCCGTGCCCGGTGCGGTGGATGAAGTAGTCGCCGTAGCCGGCGTCCGCGATGACCGCGCGGGCGGCCCGGTCGACCTCCTGGCAGGGGACGCCGGGCTCGACCGCCCTGAAGCCCGCCTCCTGGGCCTCGCGGACCAGGTCGTGCACCCGGCGTTCCTCGTCGGTGGGTTCGCCGACGTGGACGGTGCGGGAGGTGTCGGAGCCGTAGCCGTCCTTGAGGCCGCCGAAGTCGAGGACGACCATGTCGCCGCGCTCGATGACGCGGTCGCCGACCTCGTGGTGCGGGTTGGCGCCGTTCGGGCCGGAGGCGACGATGGTGAAGTCGACCTGGGAGTGGCCGAACCGCCGCAGCAGACCGGCCAGATCGGCGCCCACGTCGGACTCCCTGCGGCCGGCGAAGGGAACGTCGCGGATCTCCTCGAACGCCTGGTCGGCGGCGGCGCCCGCGGCGGCCATGAGTTCGAGTTCCGCGGCGTCCTTGACGGCGCGCAGCATCGGCAGGGCCTCGGTGAGGGAGGCGTAACCGGTGCCGGGCAGGGCCCGCTGCAGGCCGAGCAGGTGCATCGCCCAGGCGTTGTCGCTGACGCCGAAGCGGCCGTCCACGTCGAGGAGGGCGGCGGTGGCGGCGTAGGGGTCCTTGCCGTCGGTCCAGTCGCGCAGGTGCAGGGCGGGGGCGCCGGCCGCCTTCGCGGCGTCGGGGGCCTCCAGGGTGGGGACGACGAGGACGGGGGCACGTCCATGGGCGATGACCAGCAGGGTGAGGCGTTCGGTGGCCGCGGTGGGCGCGTAGCCGGTCAGCCAGACCAGGTCGGGGCCCGGGGCCACGAGGAGCCCGGCGAGCCCCGCGTCGGCCGCCGCGCGCGCCGCGCGGTCCATACGGGCCCGGTAGTCGTCGGCGGTGAAGGGCGCGGGCGTGCTGCCGGTCATCCGGGCCTCCCGGGGCGGGTGAGGGGACCACAAGGGACTACGGGCAGCATCCTGCCCGTACGGGAGGGCCCGCGCGACCGGTCTGCGGATCTTTCGGACCCCGCGGCCGCCATGACATCGGCTCTCCGGGCCAGGGCAGCAGGCCCTGGGCGGACGCACCGGAGCAGCGGTACGCGGGTGCGGGGCACCTTCCGGCACGGGCCGCGGCAGGCAGCACATGCGCCGGCCGGTCCTGTGACGCCGTCCGGTCGTCCGACGGCGTCCTGCGGCATCCGGTCATGTGACGACACCCGGTACGGCGGTCAGCTGCTGGTAGCCGCCGCTCCGGTGGCGGATCGTGAGGGTCACCTCGGTGCCGGGGCGGGCGTGGGCGACGGCTCGGGCGAGGTCGGCGGCCGTGTCGACGCGCGTCCGGCCGAAGGCCAGGAGCACATCGCCGCGGACCAGGCCCGCCGTGTAGCCGGGGCCGGGCACGTGGACGCCGACGATCAGGGCGCCGGCCTTCGGCGCGTCGACGGCCTCCAGGCCGAGGGTCGCGGCGGGAGGTGCCGGTGACGCGGGCGCGGTCGGGGCGGTGGGTCGTGGCGAGGCGCCGGGGTGGGCCGAGGGGGCGGTCCGGGGCTGGGCCCGGCGTTGCAGGTCGGCGAGTTTGCTCATGCCGATCACCGTGGCGCCGACGGTGCCCAGGCCCACTCCGGTCAGCACCAGGACGGTTCCCACGGACAGCGCGAACAGCGCGGCCCTGAGCCGGCGCCCGCGCCGTCGCGCGGCGTGCGGTCGCCGGGCGGTGGGCCGGGGCCCGGTGGGGCCACCGGGGTCCCGGCCGGGCATCGGCTTCGGACGCAACGCAGTCTGTTCCATGTCTCGCCTCCGGCAGGAGCCCTACCCTGCGCCCCGGCACACGACGAGCCACGAACGAGTGAGACTGACCGCCGGTCAAGGACGGGTATCCAGGTCGAACCGCTCAGCCGGGGCCGCGGTCGGGGTCGGCAGCGCGGCGTCGAAGTCGACCAGGACGAGGCTGTGGATGCGCGCGTTGGACGCGTTGACCAGCCGGAAGCGGTACCAGGCGGCGTACACCTCGGCGTCGCGCACGAGGTAGGTGCCGTACAGGCCCGTCCGCACGTTCCACCGGGTGATGTTCATGGCGTGGTCGCGGTACCACCACTGCACCGCCTGGTGGGCACGTCCACCGAAGTGACGGGATATCAGCCGGCGAGAGGCTGTGCCGGTGAGCGGTCCGGGAGGAAGGTGTGGGTGCGGCGGGACAGGTACTCGGGCTTGTAACGGTCGACCTTCCGGTGCCAGTTGAGGATGCCGGCCATCCAGTTCTGGAGGTCGGCGACATAGTCGCGCATGACCTCGCGGGCCTCGTCGGAGAGGGCGAAATCGTCGTAGACGACCGGGAGTTCGTTGGCCGCGACATGCTCGAACTGCCGCATGCGCTGGGTCATCAGATCGTGGACGACGGACAGGGCGGTCGGGTAGTCGACGCCGAAGAAGTTCTGGACGACGAGGATCGCGTTGTGGAGCTCGCCCTCGTACTCGATCTCCTTCTGGTAGGAGAAGACGTCGTTGATGAGCATGCCGTAGTCGATGGCCGCGTTCTCCAGCGAACGCACGGGGCCGCTGCGGTAGACCTCCGGCGGTACGGCGGGGCCGTGGCCCATGCGGGCCAGGCTCAGGGTGAGGTCGGAGCCGAAGGTGGCCCGGCGCATCTCCAGGTAGTCGACCGGGTCGGGGATGCGGTTCTGGAGCTGGTTGGCGAGTTCCCACACCCAGCTCTCGGTCATCACGTCGACCGAGTCCCGCACCGCGCGCCGCTGGTCCGGCGTCATCCCGGCCGTGGTGCGCGCCCACAGGTCGATCAGGCCGCGCTCCATGCCGTTGAGCGGGACGACGGTCTGCGCGCCGTCGATGGGCATGCACTCGGCCAGGCGCCGGGTGGTGAGCCGGGCGGCGGCCAGATCGCGGCGGTTGCCGAAGACGAGCGGATAGTAGTCGTCGCCGTAGGTCCCCCAGGCGAGCCACTGCGAACCGAGGTCGAGCGCCTCGGGACTGGCGTCCGGATCGAGGCCTGCGGCGCACAGGGGCAGGTCGGCCGCGGCGAGCCGGTCCTCGTCCCAGACACCCTCCTGGAGCATGCCCATGGCGTGCATCCAGGCGGTCAGCCGGGGGCGGGCCGCGTCCAGGTGCGGGCTCAGCTCCACCTGGAAGGGCATGTGGAAGTCGGGCAGCAGCGAGGGGCCCACCCTCTGGTACGGCACATGCGTGTAGGCGCGCAGGCGCTCGGCGCCGGCCGACGCGAGCAGCGCGCCGACGTCGGCGGCGGAGGTGCCCGGGCCCGTGAGTCCGTGCCAGGGACGGGTGGACCGCGCGCGGGCGTTCATATAGCGGCTGGAGCGCATGTGCCACTCGTGGCCGCCCGACTGCCAGTCCTGCAGTCCCTGGGTGTACTTGGCCACCGCGGTGACCTCCGGCGGGGTGAGGCCCTTCTCCAGGGCGAGCGCGGGCACCTCGGTGAGCGCGGTGTGCTCGAACTGGTGGAGGCGGGAGGTCAGGACGTCGTTGACGGTGTCGGCGGCCTCCTGGGTGGTGCAGCCGAAGAAGGTCTCCAGGACGAGCACGCCGTTGCTGTTCTCGCCCTCCTCCTCGACCTCGCGCTGGTAGGAGAACAGGTCGTTGCGCAGGTGCACGGCGTCGGAGAAAGTCTCCATGAGGACCCGCAGCGGCCTCGCCCCGGCCACGGACGCCGGGACTTCGGCGGTGGCGTACTCCACGAGCCCCGCCGACCAGGGCGCGCCGCCCACCTTGCGGCGCATCTCGATGTACTCGACGGGGTTGGCGATCCGCCCCTCGTTGATGTTGGAGAGCTCCCACAGGGACTCGTTGAGAAGATGCTCGGTCGCCGTGGCGAAGCGGCGCCGCCAGTCCACCGACATCGACGGCACGGTGCGCGCCCACAGGTCCGCGAGGCCCGCCTCCACCGGGTTCTGGGGCTCCGGTACGGGAGTTGACAGGTCGAGGGGCATGAACAGCGGCAGCCGGTCCAGATAGGCCTTGCCACCGGCGCGGTCCTGGGTGCGCTTGAAGATCTCCAGGAAGTGGTCGTCGAAGAAGAAGACCCACACGTACCAGTCGGTGATCAGCGAGAGCGCGGGGCCGTCGCAGTCGGGATGGGTGTAGGCGCAGAGCAGTCCGTAGTCGTGTGCGTCGAGGTCGGACTGCTCCCAGATCCCGGACCCCTCCAGCATGCCCATCTCGCGCGCCCATTCGGTCGAGTGGGCGCGCGCCTCGTCGACATGGGGGTTGAGCCGCGCGGGATACGGCATGTAGAAGTGCGGGAGTTCGAAGGGCTGCTGCGTCATGGCCGGGGCCCTACCCGCGCGTCCATGACGCCATCCGCGGGCCCGGACATGATCACACCATCGCGTGAATCAAGGGCGATTCCGGAACTCGACCCGGAATTCGAATCCGGCAATCCGAAAACGGGGTGCGCGGTTTCGTGGTGGCGGGGCCCGGACCGACAGGCTCGGCTACGGTCCGCCCGGTTTCCGGCCACGGCGGCGCAGAGGGGGGGTTACGTTGCCCAGGGCCTCGAGCGTCGAACCCCGGCCTTCGGAGAAACACGAAATCGGTTGCCCGAATCAACGCACCGGCGGACTGCTCGCCCTGGCCGAACACCCCGACGCCTACGCCCTTCTGCGGGCCGGCGAGGTCGAACTGCCCTCACTGGTCGACGAGTTGCTTCGCCGGCATCCGCACGCACGCCTGCAGCTGCGGGTGCTGTACGGGGAGGCACCGCTGGCGTTCCCGGTGCTGCGGGCGGCGGGGCCCGCGAGACGGCTGGCCTCGAACTTCATCAACGGGCTCAAGTCACTGCCGGTGCAGGTCACTTGAGGCTCATGACACGAAGGCGCGCCTACGCCCGCACCTGTACCAGCGCATGCGTCCCGCCCGTCCGCCATCGCTGTCCCTCGGCCGCCACCAACGCGGTCTCCGTCTCCGTGTCCAAGCCGGTGATCACATCGGACTTGAGTGTGCGCAGGGCGGCCACCGGGCCCGGGAAGTGGGCGGTGACCTCGGCGAAGGAGGTGGTCGGGGGCCAGCGGCGATCCCCCACCAGGCGGCGGTAGTTGAGGTCGCCCTTCACCACCGTCAGGGTGGCGCCGGCGAATTGCTCACGGAGGTCCGCGGGCATCTCCGCGTACGGCAGCGGGGCGCAGAAGAACGGGTGTGCGTGGACGGCGAGCCGGCCGTCGGTCAAAGCCGACCAGAGCGTGCGTCCGTACGAGGAAGCGGCGCCCGGCGCCTCGTTCAGCCGGCGCAGCGCGTCGAGCACGTCCGCCATGGTCGCGTCGGAGACGTAGTAGGGATACGGCTTCACATGCAGGACCGCGCGCCGTGCACGCCCGCTGTCGAGGAGGTGAGCGATCAGCAGGAGGTCGGGGATGAGTTCGCGGGCCGCGTTGTCGGCGATCAGATGCAGGACGCCCGCGCCGGCGGGCGGGAGCAGGGACCACAGGGTGGCGCTGTCGTCGGCGACCAGGCCGGGGGCGGCCTGAGCCGTGCCGGCGGTCGCGTCGGAGAGACGGAAGCCGAGGTCGGCGCGGTTGCCCCAGAGGGAGCCGTGCAGAAGGGCCCGACCCGCGTCCTCGGTGCGGAGATCGTCCAGCGCGGTCAGCTCCTCGTCCGTCTCCGAGGTGGCCAGTTCGGCGAGCTTGGACGGGCGGAAGGGGTCGATGCCCTGCCAGGGGCCGGGGGCGAAGTAGCCGACAGCGTCGAGGAGTCGGCGGTAGAAATAGCTCTCCGACCAGAGCCAGGGGACGTCGTACCAGGAGCGGCCGGTGTGCTCCGCGAGGCCCCAGGCCGCCCAGCGGTCGCGGTCGTGCGCATCGGCGGAAAGCGGTTCGATCACGCCCTTGGCGCAGCTGTCGAGGAGCGCGTCGAGCGCGCGGTGCCGGGTGGGGTCGTACGGGAAGGCCTGCCGTACCTGCCGGATGATCGCGGGGTGCCGTTCGGCGAGGACGCTGTGCGGGAAGGAGCCCGGCTCGTTGCCGAGGATCACGGGCGCGAACGGGGCGTGGGACATGCGCATCACCGTATCGCGCGGCCTGCGCGGGTTCCGTCGCCGCACGGCGCACCCGTGTGCGACGCGCATGTTTCCGCGGACGCGCGGTCCGGACGGGGCTGTGGACGCCCTTCGCCGTCCGGTGTATCAGGCGGTTCCGGGCTCCCGCTCCAGGCGGGCGGCCAGGCTGAGATAGCGGGCGCGGCGGGTCACCGGGACCAGGCCGCGGATCATGACGTGCCACATCTCGGCGACCCGGCGGGGCTGGCGGGCGACGGGTTCGAGTGTGCGGCCGACGACGCGGGTGCCCACGAACCAGCTGACGAGGGCGTGGGCGGTGGCCTCGATGTCGATGTCCGGGTGGACGTCGGACTCCTTGACGGCACCATGGAGTTTGCGGGAGGCAAGGTCGCGCCACTCGGTGAACGGGTGGGCTAGCGGCGGCCGAACCTCGACCGGGCCGGTCGCCAGGCGTAGTCCGGCGCGCTGTATCGGGCCCTCGACGGAGAGGCGCGAGATGCCGAACGTGATGCGCATCAGGGTCTCCAGGGAGGAGTAGCCGCGCCCCTCCAGCTCGCTCGTCACCTGGCGCGAGGCCCGGGACTGGAGTTCCATGATGGCGTGCGCCAGGTCCTCCTTCGCCGCGAAGTGGAAGTACAGGGCACCCTTGGTGACCTGGGCGTGCTCGACGATGTCACTCAGGCTGGTCGATTCGTAGCCGTGACGGTCGAACAGGTCTGCTGCGGCTGTGATGATCGTCGCGCGGGTCTGTTCGGCCCGTAACTGCCTCGCCATCGACTGAACACTCCTGGGACCGGAACCGAACACTCCTGGGAAAGACCTGAACCCTCCCGGGACTGGATAGAACGGGGCAAGCCATTTGTTTCTTACTCCCCGTACACGATATCTCACCGTGCGGCGGCGTCCACGGTGCACCCGAAGACCGCCGACTCGGCTTGCCCGTAAGGGAGTTGAGTGACCCTTCGGGGCCGGGGCAGCCCGTGAGGACACGTGTCACCCCGTCAGAGAGGCCTGGACGGCGGAGTATTTGCATCAGCGAGCGAAAGCGTACGAGGCAACCGTTTTCTTTTCAACGATACCGACTGGCCGGCCCCATGGGTTCAGCCGTCGGCGGGAAGTGCCCGCTCGGCCCCGCACGACCCCGCACGGCCCCGCTCGTCGCACGGTGAACACGGGCGGCTTTCTTGCCGTACTCCACGGGAGCACCCGTTCCGCGCCGGCCGAGGAGACGTTCCGGATGTCCCGGATGACCGCACACCGCACCGCCCTGGCGGGCGCCCTCGTGACCCCGTTCCTGCTGTCCCTGTGGGCGGCGGGCCCCGCACAGGCGCACGGCGCGCCCACGGACCCGGTGAGCCGGGCGTACGCCTGCTCCCCCGACGGCGGGGCGAACGCGAACTCGGCGGCCTGCAAGGCGGCGGTCGCCGCGAACGGCGCGCCCTTCACGTTCTGGGACAACGTCCGTGTGCCGGACGTCGGCGGCCGGGACCGGCAGGTCATCCCGGACGGCAAGCTGTGCAGCGGCGGCCTGCCCGACTACAAGGGCCTCGACCTCGCCCGCGCCGACTGGCCCTCGACCAACCTCGAGCCGGGCGCGACGCTGACGATGAAGTACGCCTCGACGATCCCGCACACCGGGACCTTCAAGCTCTATCTCACCAAGCAGGGCTACGATCCGACGAAGCCGCTCACCTGGTCGGAACTGCCCACCCAGCCGTTCGCCTCGGTCAAGGACCCGGCGCTGACCGGCGGCGCCTACCGCATCACGGCGAAGCTCCCGTCCGACCGGACGGGGCATCAGGTGCTGTACACGATCTGGCAGAACAGCAGCACGCCGGACACGTACTACTCATGCTCGGACGTGGTGTTCCCGCGGGGCGCCAAGAGCGGCGGTTCCTCGGCGGCGGGCGCGCCGCGGAGCAAGTCGCCCTCCCCCGTGCCCGATCCGACGGCCGATCCGGCGGCGGAGAAGGACAGTACCCCGACCGCTCCCGCGGGCAGCGCGACGGAGGCGACGACGGCGCCGTCGAATCCCGACAGCACCCCCGTCGCCTCGACCGGGACCACGGATTCGGGCCCCTCCGCGCCGATGATGGCGGGCGGCGCCGCGACGGTACTGGTACTCACCGGCGGCGCCGCCCTGGCCCTGCGTCTGCGTCGACGCTGAACTACGGCCCTACGACTGAACTACGGTTCTGCGGGCGTCAGTTGACGAAGACCGCAGCACCGTTGTCGGTCACGGGGGCGTACTTGGCCGTGAAGTAGCCGGCGGCGAAGCAGAGCGACGAGCCGGACGTCTTGGTGAACGCCTGGTTGGTGAAGTTGATGCTGTTGTCGGTGTTGCTGGCGGTGCCGGTCAGGCTGGGGGCCTGGTAGACACAGGTGATGCTGCCCAGCAGGGTCTTGAGCTTGACCGTGGTCTGGATGGTGGAGCCGCTGGCCGGGGTCACCGTGATGGTGCCGTCGGAGGCCACGGAGGTGGTGTACGGCAGGTTGTCGACCGTGATGCTGCTGACACCGGTCACGCCCAGGACGTTGCTGGTGCAGCTGCTGCTGTCGAAGGTCTGGCCGCTGACCGACTCGGTGGCCGTGCCCGGCGCGGCCGGGTTGTCGGTGACGCTCGCGGTGAACGTCGACGACGCGCAGCTCACGCCACTGGTGCCGGTCGCGCTGGAGTAGAGCGTGGCGTTGGTGCCGCTGGCCAGCGGAGCGGACAGGGTGTCGCCGACCGCGACGGCGGTCCCGCCGGCGGAGCCGGTGGTCAGGACCGCGCCGTCGGCGGAGGCGGAGCCGATCGCGGGGATCGACAGAGCCGCGACGGTGCCGACGAGGGTGAGAAGGGTGCGAGTGCGCATGATTGCGTACCTCTTTCGGAAGAGGGGGGAAGTGATCGCTCAAGTCGCATGACAGCGACTTGAGTTGGGGGCGCCATGAAGAACCCGCCGTGACCGGTCCGTGACGCCTTCTCCGTACGTCACGGGCCGGCCACGACAACCGGCCGGGACCGGCCGCCGACCCGTGGGGAGGGCCGCCGGTCGGTCCGGGCCGGGCAAGCGGCCCGGCGTGGACCAGGGGGGAAGTGCCCGTGCCGGGCCGTGGAGGGTTTGTGTCGGGCGGTGAAGCGCCCGTGTCGGACAGGAGTTGTCCGGGATACGCGGATGGTGCCGCGTGGCTGGATCCGGCGCCACGGATCCGGGGGAAGCCACGGGCAGTTGTAGACCTGAGGATCAGTCAACGTCAAGCATTGACAGGGGAGTTGACGATCGTTCAAGAAATTCTCTCAAGAAGAGGGGAGTAACGATCGGACCGCGACCCACAGGCGACTCATAATCAACACCCTTTTTTCACAACTACCTTGACCCTCGAATGTAACCACGGGTAACTTCCTGGACGGCTACTGCGGAGTACGAGAAAGCCCTTCCAGCCACCGGGAGTTGGGAGCCGCCGTGCGCCCGCAGGCTGTCCGCGCCAGGACAACGCGCCGCTGATGCCCAACCCGCACTGACTATGCACATGGGAGCAGAAATGGCCTCGTCCCCGGACGTGAACTCGTCCGCCGACCTCACCCCAGAGAACCCCGAAAGCGGTTCCTCGTCCGAGCCCGCCAGACACGGCCGGGTCCGCGCCCGCCGCGCCGCCGTGATGGCGGTGCCCGCCGTCCTCGGCCTGGCCGGCCTCGGGATCCTCACCGCGCAAGGTGCTCTGGGGGTCTCGTTCTCGATCTCCGGGATGCCCTTCACGGTCACCGCCAAGTCCCTGGACGGCACCGGCTTCGAGCAGTTCGGCGCGCTCGACAGCATGATCGACAACAGCCCGAACGCCGGCGACACCGGCGGTCAGGTGCTGGTGGTCACCTCCGCCATCAAGAGCGCGACGCTGGACAGCCTCTGCCAGAGCGTGGACCTGGGCGGCACCAACCTGCTCATCAAGGCGGGCGCCGGCTCGTCGAAGGTGCAGGCGACCGATCTGACCACCGACTCGACCCAGCTGACGGGCGACGCCTCGTTCAACAACATCGAGATCGGCAACGACGCGAGCACGCTCACCAAGGCCGGGGTCAAGGGTCCTGAGGGCGTCTTCAGCCAGCAGGCCGACACGGTGCACATCGACAACCTGCGCCAGACCAACTACGCGACGACGGCCGGTGTGTTCAAGCTGCCGGGTCTGAAGCTCAGCTTCAGCGACTCGGGCTGCTGATGTCGACCGCCGACGCTCCACCCCAGGGGTGGGTGGCCCGCCGGCCGTTCTGGGGCGGGCTGCTGCTCACCCTGGGCGGCGCGGAGATCCTGCTCACCGAGAAGGCCTCGCTGAAGGTCATCATGCACATCGGTATGCAGGGCCTGGCAGGCTATCTCCTGCCGACCGTGATGGTGCTGTGCGGGCTGCTGACGCTGTTCAGCCCCGGACAGCGGCTGTTCTACTCGATCATCGGGGTCCTGGCTTCGCTGGGCACCTGGCTGACCTCGAACCTGGGCGGCTTCTTCCTGGGGCTCGCCCTGGGCGCGATCGGCAGCTGCATGATCTTCGGCTGGCTGCCCGACCAGGAGCCGCGCGTCAGCCGCAGACAGCGCAAGAAGGAAGCGCGGGCCTCGGCGGAGGCGGTTCAGGCGTAGACGAGCACGACAGTGCACAGCACGACATACGACAGGCCGACCCGGTGAACCGGGTCGGCCTGTCGGCGTGTGCGGGGAGCGAGCTCCTCGAGAAGCCAGGGGGCGGGTGAGCCGCAGGGTCAGGAAGCAGCCGGAGCGCCCTTGGTGACCTCGGTCGGCTCCACGACCGTCTGCGCCGTCTGCGGGCTCGTCTCGGGCGTCGTCGGCACGGCGGCGGGGTTCTCGTCCTTCATCGCCTTCGCCTCGCTCTTGAGGATGCGCATCGACTTGCCCAGGGCGCGGGCGGTGTCGGGGAGCTTCTTCGAGCCGAAGAGCACGATGACGACGATCGCCACGACCAGCAGGTGCCAGGGTTCCAGTCCGTTGCGGAGCATGGCCGCTCCCTCCGTTTCCTAGGTTTTCCTACGTCGGCAGAGGACACACGCCGCTGCTCGCACGCTCGTCGACGGTTGCCACTTTGCGCAACTGTACAACCTCCGGCGCGGAGTGCCGAGGCCCCCCGGCCACCTCTCACGCCGCTCGTACCAGGCCCTGGCCGCGAGCAGGGACAGGGCGTACAGGGCGAGGACGGCGGTGAGCAGGAAGTGGTAGGCGGCGGGCAGGGCGGTCAGGCCCAGGGCGGCGCCGAGCGGGCTCGGTGGCAGCAGGAGGCCCACGGCGGCGAGCGCGGTCGCGGACCAGCCGAGCGGGCCCGGGGCACGGCCCTCGGCAAGTCGTCGCCCGGTGCGCAGCAGGAGCATCACCAGGGCCTGGGTGAGCAGGTTCTCGGTGAACCAGGCCGAGTGGAAGACGGTTTCGTCGGCCACCCGGCCGGATCCGTGCAGGGCGAGCGCGAGGATGCCGAAGGTGGCGAGGTCGGCGATCGCGTTGAGGACGCCGAAGCCGGTGATGAACCTGAGGAAGGCCCAGGGCCGCAGACCGGCGGGGCGGCGCAGGGCGGCGGCGCCGGGACGGTCGTAGGCGAAGGCGAACTGGGCGGCGTCGAAGCAGAGGTTCTGCACGAGGACCTGGGCCGGGAGCATCGGCAGGAAGGGCAGCAGCAGCCCGGCCGCGAGCATCGCGAGGACGTTGCCGAGGTTGGAGGAGAGCGTCACGCGCAGATACGAGGCGATGTTTCCGCTGCTGTACCGGCCGGCGGTGACGGCGTGCCCGATCGCGGTGAGGTCCTTCGCCGCCAGCACCACGTCCGCGCTCTCCCGGGCCACGTCCACGGCGTCCCGTGGCGCTATCCCCACGTCCGCGGCCCGCAGCGCGGGCACGTCGTTGACCCCGTCGCCCAGGAACCCGACCGTGTGCCCGGCGGCCCGCAGCGCGGCGACGACACGGACCTTGTCGTCGGGGGTGCAACGGGCGACGACGACGGGGCCGGGACCGACGGCGGCGAGGCCCGCGCCGTCCGTGTCCCCGAGGACGTCGGCCGCGACCTGTACCTCCCCCGGCTCCAGGCCCAGGTCCCGGCAGACGCGGGCGGCCGTCGCCGGGTGGTCGCCGGTGAGGATCCGTACGGAGACACCGCGGGCGGTCAGCGCGCGTACCGCTTCGGCCGCGGTCGGGGCGAGGGCGTCCTGGAAGGTGACGAAGCCGCGGAAGGTGAGCCCGTGCTCGTCGGCCGGGCCGCGGTCGCGGTCGCGGGGGCCGGCGGGGCGTCGGCCGGTGGCGAGGGCGAGGAGCCGTAGACCGGCGTCCGACTCGCGCGCGGCCAGCGCGAGCAGCCGTGCGCGCTCCTGCGATGCGATCTCGCACCGCTCCAGTACGTCCTCCACGGCGCCCTTGACCACGACGGTGCGGGTGCCGAGGTCAGGGCCCCGGACGACGGCGGTGGCGAGCCGCCGTACCGGATCGAACGGTACGGCGCCCACGCCGTCGTACTCCTCCCCCACCGGTCCCGCCGCTTCGAGCAGCGCCTCGTCGAGGGCGTCCGGGGCGGGCAGTTCGGCGAGCTGGAGGGTCCACCAGGCGGCTACGGCGGCCCAGCGCAGGACGTCCGGGTCGTCGCGGCCGGCCGGGTCGAGGGAGCGTACGACGACGGGGCGGTCCTGGGTGAGGGTGCCGGTCTTGTCGACGCACAGGACGTCGGTGGCGCCCAGGTCGTGCAGGGCGGGCAGGCGTTTGACGATCACGTCGTGGCGGCGGGCGAGCCGGGCCGCGCCGCGCGCCAGACAGGTGGTGACGATCACCGGCAGCATCTCCGGCGTGAGCCCGACGGCGACCGCCACGGCGAACGGCAGCGTCTCCAGACCCCGCCCGCGCAGCGCGGCGCCCGCCATGAGCACCAGTGGGGGCGTCAGCAGCATGAAGCGGATCAGCACCCAGGAGATGCCGTGGACGGAACGGTCGAAAGCGGTTCCCTCCGGCGGTGCGCCGGCGCCGGGCCGGTAGGTGGCGCCGAGCCGGGTCCGTGCGCCGGTCGCCAGGACCACGGCGGTGGCGCTGCCCGTGGCGACACCACTGCCCTGGAAGCAGAGATGGGATTCGGCGAAGGGGCCTTCGGCCGGGGGGCCGGGACCCTCTTCCACGGCTTTGGGAACCGGTTCCGTCTCTCCGGTGAGGGCCGCCTGGTGCACGGTGAGACCGCGGGAACGCAGCAGTCGTACGTCCGCGGGGACGCGGTCGCCCGGGCCGAGCCGGATCACATCGCCCGGGACCAGTTCGGTAACCGGTATCTCCCGGGACGACTCCCCGCCCTCCCCGCGCCGCACCACGGTGGCCGTGCCGGCGACGAGGTCGCGCAGCGTCGCCATCGAGCGGTCGGCCCGGTGCTCGCCGCTCGCGCGCAGCACACAGCTGACGGCGACCAGGGCGAGGATGACGGCCGCGGTGCTCCACGAGGCGACGGCCGCGGAGACCAGGCCGAGGACGAGCAGTACGGCGGTGAAGGGGTCCCGCACGCCTCGCAGACAACGGCGTGCCCAGGACGGCGTCCGCAGTTCGGGCACCGTGTTCTCCCCCACCTCCGCGAGCCGCAGGGCGGCCTCGGCGTCGGTGAGCCCGCGGGGGCCCGTCTCCAGGCGACGGAGCAACTGGAGGGGGGTGCCGGGGGGCCGTTCGGAGGGGGCGGGGGCCGGCGGCCGGGAGACGCGGAGCGGGGAAGGGGAGGCGTCGGTGGCGGAGGGTTCGATGGCGGAGGGTTCGTTGGCCGAGGGCTGGTGGTGCGGGGCTGCGGGGACGGCGCGCAGGTGGGCGGTCCCGGGGAGGGGCTCCTCGTCGGACGGCCCCGAAGCGGAGCGCCGGTCAGAGGCCACGGAGACGGGGGGCCGGGATGTCGCCCGTGCGGTCGGAGAGGCGGTCGACCAGCAGGCGTACGACATCCACCACGTCGGGATCGTCGACCAGGTACACCTGGCGGCGGCCCTCGCGGCGGGCCCGGACCAGGCCGGCGAGCTTCAGCTTGGTCAGGTGCTGGCTGACGGCGGGCAGCGCGCCGCCGACGCGTTCGGCGAGCCGGGTCACATCGCTCTCGCCCTGGGCCAGCGCCCACACGATGTGCAGCCGGGCGGGCGAGGCGAGCAGTCCGAAGGCCGCGGCCGCGCGGTCGAGCACGTCGGCGGAGGGGTCCTCGAAGCCACTGCCGGCTGCCGCCACGTCGTCGCTCTCCTGTCCGGGCTCGGGGTTCTGGTCTTGAGTTCTGGTCTTGAGTTCCGGTCGCTGAGCTTGGTTTGCGGGCTCGCGCTCCTGCCTCAGCAACCGGACCAGTTTAGAGGGAGGGCGGGTTCTCCCGGGCTGTGGCACAGGTCGCCGGTGTGCCCGGGGTCTCGGCGCGGACCGTGGCTCGTCGGTACCGTCGGCCGCGGGAGCACGCGGGGCCGCGGTCGACCCCTGGGCGTGAGGCGAACCCGTCTCATGTGCCGAGCAGGGTCACCGACGCGGTCGGGCCGAGTACGTCGTCGGGCAACTCGGACCGCTCGGCCGTCCCGTCGATTACGCCGACCAGGAACGCGAGCATGCCGCCCGCGCACTCCCACCAGGCGCCGTTGCGTCCGCCGGCGACGACCGGCCACTGCCCGGGATCGGCCCCGGCGGTGCGCCAGTAGAAGACGTCTCCCTCCAGCGACTCGCCCCAGGGCAGCAGCCCTCCTGGCTCCGGGTAGGCCGTGTAGTCCTCGGTGTCGCCGGCCTCGTGGAGGTCCCGCAGGATGTCGAGGCCGTAGCGCATCCCTTCGACGAACTCCTCCTCCCGTCCGGGCGCAGGACTCCAGATCCGGAGGAACTCATCGATCTCGACCGGGGGGTAGGCCTCGGCGAACTCCTTGAAGTCCGCCGGAAGGCCGACTCCCAGTGAGTGTTCCAGGGCGGGCCAGTCGACCCGGCGGGGGGAGGCCGGGCGAAGCGCCCGCAGTCCCCGGATGGTCCGTTCGAGATCCAAAACGTTCAGCATGTGTCCTGCCGGCTCGAGGTGTTCTCCACTGTCAACGCACACATGGTCGTTCCCGTTCATCAAACATCACGAAGCGGCACCAGTAACTCACTTAAAGTGGCTGCTCACTTGACTACCGGCGGTCACACGCGATTGGCTCCGGCCAGCGAATGTCACCCGGACGGTGTACGGCGTGTCGGACAACGGCCGGTGGCGTGATCGCGCTGTTCCTCCAGCTCGGCCGCACAGCGAGGTGCCGCACCCCCATGAAGACTCCTCACCCCTCCGCCCTCTCCCACAGACCCGTTCGCCTCGCGGCCGCGGCCGTGGTCGCCGGGCTGCTCATGACGGCCTGTTCCGCGTCCGGCGACGACACGGACACCACGACGGACGCCGTCGGCAAAGCGGGCGGCGGTGCCCGTATGAAGGTCGCCATGGTCACGCACGGCGCGAAGGGCGACGCCTTCTGGGACCTGGTGAGGAAGGGTGCCGAGGACGCGGCGGCCAAGGACGACGTCGATCTGACCTACACCAGCGACTCGGACGCCGCCGGACAGGCCGAGCTGGTGCGGGACGCGATCCGGGACAAGGTCGACGGCATCGCGGTGACCCTGGCCAAACCGCAGGCGATGGCGGGGCCGATGGCCCAGGCGCGGGCGGCGGACATCCCGGTGGTCGGGATCAACTCCGGGATCGACTCCTGGAAGTCCGAGGGACTGCTGGAGTACTTCGGGCAGGACGAGAGCGTCGCCGGACAGGCCGTCGGCACCAAGCTGGACGACCTCAGGGCCAAGCACGCCGTGTGCGTCATCCACGAGCGCGGCAACGTGGCGCTGGAGGCGCGCTGCGCCGGCGTGAAGAAGACCTTCGACGGCCAGCTGGAGAACCTCTACGTCGAGGGCACCGACGCCGGCGCGACGACGGCCGCGATCACGGCCCGGCTGCGGCAGGACCCGACGATCGACGAAGTGGTCACCAACGGCGCCCAGTTCGCGCTGCTCGCCGTCAAGTCCGTCAAGGCGTCGGGCAGCAGGGCCAAGGTCGCCACCTTCGACCTCAACAAGGACCTGGTGAAGGCCGTCCAGAACGGCAGTGTGCAGTTCGCCGTGGACCAGCAGCCGTATCTGCAGGGCTATCTCGCGGTGGACGGGCTCTGGCTGTACCGGACCAACGGCAACATCAGTGGCGGTGGCGTCTCCCCCGTGCTCACCGGACCGGCGTTCGTGACCAGGACCAATGTGGCCGCGGTCGCCCGGTTCGCGGAGCGCGGGACACGCTGAGCGGCCGCCGGGCCCGTGAGGACCCACCGATGAGGACACTTCGTAGGTCGATGTCGCGAAAGATTCGAAGACCGGTGGCGCCTGCGGTCACTTGTACGGATAGCATCCTGTGCACCCCTTTCTCTCCCCGCTCACGGCCACCCCCGTCTCCGTCTCATCCTCCGTCCCACCTTCCCCTTTCCCCTCCGCTGATCGCCTAGGACGACGATGTCTCCACGGAAAGGTCCCCGGCGCCGGCTCGGCTCCATACGTCTCTCCCTGATCCTGCTGGCCCTGGTGCCCAGCGTCACGCTCGCCGCGATGTGGGGTGTGACGACGACCCAGATGTTCACCGAGGGGCTACGGCTGCGCGGGCAGACCGAGTTGAGCCGGTCGACCGGTGCGATGGGTACCGAGGCCACCCTCGCGCTGCAGCGGGAGCGCAGTCTGTCGGCGGCCTGGCTGGCCCACGACCCGCGCGGCTCCCGGGCGGCGCTGGACGCGCAGCGCAAGGTGACGGACAAGGCGGTCGCCAAGCTCGTCGGCCAGTCCGACGCCATCAACAAGGCGCCGGCGCGTATCTCCGACCGGCTGTACTCGGTGCTCGGTTCGGTCGGCAGCCTGGAGTACTACCGCGGGCAGGTGGACGACCCCACCGACATCACCACCGCGCAGGCGCTGGATCAGTACGGCTCGATCATCGACGACCAGATCCACGCCTTCCAGGAGCTCTCCCAGGTCGACGACGGCGACCTCACCTCGCAGGCCGGTCCGCTGGTCGCGCTGGAGCACGCGGCGGAACTGGTGGCGCAGGAGGACGCGCAACTGACCCTGGCCTGGCCGACCGGACACCTGGGCGAGAAGCAGTGGGCCTCCTTCGCCCAGCTGGTCAACACCCGGCGCTGGCTGGTCGAGGACCAGATCGTGCCGTCGCTGACCGGCACCGCGAAGACACAGACCGAGCGGATCCTGCAGAGCCCCGAGTGGCAGACCGTGCAGGACATCGAGGACAAGGTGCTCGCGGCCCGGGCCTCCGCGGCCGGCGGGAGCATCACGCTGCCGGACGCGCGCGACCAGTGGGCCGCCGCCTTCTCCAAGGTCGGCGACGAGTACGGGCGGATGATCCAGGCCCAGACCTCGGGGCTGCTCGACCGCAGCGCGGACAAGGCGCAGAGCCTCCTGGTCACCGCCGCCTGGCTGAGCGCGAGCGGGCTGATCGCGCTGCTGCTGTGCGTGGGCATGTCCTGGCGGATCACCCGCTCGCTGTCCCGGCGGCTGCGGGGCCTGCGGGAGGCGACGCTGAGTCTGGCGGAGGAACGGCTGCCGGACGTGGTGGCGCGGCTGGACCGGGGCGAGAAGGTCGACGCGGACGAGGCGACGCCGCCGCTGGACTACGGCGGCGACGAACTGGGGCAGGTGGCAAGGGCGTTCAACAAGGCCCAGCGCACCGCCGTGCACACCGCGGTCGAACTCGCCGACATCCGGCGGGGTTTCCAGAAGGTCATCCTCGGTATCGCCCGCCAGTCGCAGAACCTGGTCAATCTCCAGCTCACCAAGCTGGACGCGCTGGAGCGCGAGCACACCGACCCGGACGTGCTCAAGGGGCTGTACGAACTGGACTCCACGGCGAGCCAGTTGCGGCGGTACGAGGAGAACCTCGTCATCATCAGCGGGGAGCAGCCCCGGCGCAGCTGGCGGGAGCCGGTCGCGCTGATCGACATCCTGCGCAGTGCGGTGGGCGAGGTCGCCGAGTACCGGCGGGTCGAGGTCCACACCGACGAGGACGTCTATCTCGCGCCGCCCGCGGTGGCCGACGTCATCCACCTCCTCGCCGAGCTCATCGACAACGCCACGGCGTACTCGCCCTCGCCGGCGCCGGTCGGCGTCCGGGCCGCGATGGTCGCGAGGGGCCTGGTCGTGGAGGTCGAGGACCGCGGCCTCGGCATGTCCGAGGAGGACTACGCGTCCTTCAACGAACAGCTCGCGGTGGAACCGAAGTTCGACGTCGTGGCCCTCGCCGGCGACCTCCGTCTGGGCATGTTCGTCATCGCCCGCCTCGCCACCCGCCACGGCATAGCCGTCACCCTGCGCGCCTCTCCGTACGGCGGCACGACGGCCATCGTGCTGCTGCCGCACGAGATCGTGGTGCGGGAGGTGGCGGAGACACCGCCCGGCGAGACGCACGGCCGAGCCCCGGGGGGCGCCCGGCGGGGCTACTCCGCGGGAGCAGCCGGCCAGGCCTGGGATGCCGACCGCGAGGGCACCGCCGGGACTCCGGCCGGCACCCCGGCCCCGGCCGCGACGGCACACGGCCGTGACGCCCTGGACAGCGGGGAGCACGCCCGCGCGGACGAGGCCGACCGACCGGTGGAGACCGGCTACCCGGACGATGCCGACCGACTCGGAGAGACCGGTTACCCGGCGGATGCCGACCGAGCGGGAGAACCCGGTTACCCGGACGACGCCGACCGACCGGCAGAGACCGGTTACCGAGACGACGCCGACCGACCGGCAGAGCCCGGTTACCGAGACGACCCGGACCGACCGGCAGAGACCGGTTACCGAGACGGTGCCGAGCGTGCGGCCCAGGACGCACACGCGGACTCCGGGCGGGCGAGCGGCACCGCGGGTGCGGACAGGGCAGTGGGCGCGGTCGACGCGGAGGGCGCGGGCGCGAGAGAGACCGAACGCGCAGGCAAGACGGCGGGCGCGGCGGGCACCAAGGGTGCGGGCGCGGTCGAGGCCGACGGCACGGTCGAGGCAACGGGCGCGGTCGTCACCAAGGGCGCGGGCGCGGCCGAGGCCGGCGGCACCGGCGAGGCAACGGGCGTGGCCGGCACTCAGGGTGCGGGTACGGCCGAGGGCGCGGGCAGGACCGACGCCGAGAGTGCGGGCGCGATCGAGGCCGGCGGCGCGGGCGAGGCAACGGGCGCGGTCGGCTCTCAGGGTGCGGGTACGGCCGAGGGCGCGGGCAGGACCGACGCCGAGAGGGCGGGCGCGATCGAGGCCGGCGGCGCGGGCGAGGCAACGGGCGCGGTCGACACCGAGGGCACCGGAGACAGGACGCGATCCGGCGCCGCCCGGCACGCGGCGGCCGCCCGCGCCCTCGGCGACACCGAGACCGCGGCGGAAGCACGCCGGGACGGCGGAGGCAGACACGCGGCCGGCGCCCGGACGGCGGGGCCCGGCGCAGCCGGAGACATCGCCATGACCGGCCGCACCACCGAAGCCGGGTTCACCGAAGCGGGGCACACCACCGACGCGGGCCACCCCGCAACGGGCCGCACCACGGCACCGGGACGTACCTCCGACGCAGGCCGCACCACCGCCGGTCGTACCGCGGATGCGGGCCGCACCACCGAAGCGGCTCGTACCGCCGACGCAGCCCGAACCGCCAACGCCGGCCAGGTCATGGGTGTGCGGCGCAACGGTGTGGCTGGAGCCGCGGGGGCCGAGCCGCGGCCGTTCGTCCGCCGCCCCGGTCTCTCCCCGCTTCCCCGCCGTATCCCCCAGACCAGCCTGGCCGCCGAGTTGCGGGAGGAGTCGGCGACCCGGCAGGACGCAGACGCGGACGAGTTCACCGCGGAGCAGGCCGCCTCCTCGCTCGCCGGGTTCCAGCGCGGCACGCTCCGGGCGCGTGACGACGACGGCGAGGCGCAGTACGAACGGGAGGAGACCCTCGTAACGCAGGACCCGCGGGATCCGGACCCGCAGACAACCACCGCCGCGGAGGTACCCACCACCGGCGCCCATGTCCCCTCGCCCCCGCCCGCCGAACGCTGACGAAGGACACGTCATGACACGCCCCATCCCCGCCACCCACACCGCACTGGACCAGTTGCTCACCGGCCTCGTGGACAGGGTCGCCGAGGTGAACCACGCCGTGGTGCTCTCCGAGGACGGCCTCGTCGTCAGCAAGTCCACCGGTTTCCTGCGCGACGACGCGGAGCGGCTGGCCGCCACCGCGTCCGGGCTGATGAGCCTGAGCAAGGGAGTGAGCATGGACTTCCGAGGGGGGCCGGTCAGGCAGGCGCTCATCGAGATGGCGAACAGTTTCCTGATCCTCACCTCCGCCGGCCCCGGCGCCCACCTCGTCGTCCTGACCAACGCGGGAGCGGACGTCGGGGTGGTCGCGTACCAGATGAACATGCTGGTGAAGAAGATCGGCGAGCACCTCAGCGCGGCTCCCCGGGCCGGTATCGGCCCCACCGTCGATTCCGGCGCGTGAGGTGGGCGGAGGCGACACGGCAGGCCGTCTCGTACGACCGTTCGCCCTGACCGGGGGACGCACCCGGCCGAGCCGCGCCGATTTCACGCTGATCACGACGGTGACCGCGGTGGACCCGCCGCCGACCTGGGCCACCCGACCGCAGCCGGAGCAGCAGCGCATCCTGCGCCACTGCGTCGAGCCGATCGCCGTCGCCGAACTCGCCGCCCTGCTCGACCTTCCGGTCAGCGTGGTGGTGATCATGCTGTGCGATCTGCTGGAGGCGGGACGGATCACCGTCCGCCCGCCGCGCCCGGTCTCCCAGACCCCGGACCTGGACCTGCTGCAGAAAGTGAGGGACGGCCTTGGCCGACTCTGACACCGTCACTCGGGCCGCGCCCGACACGGTCAAGATCCTGATCGCCGGCGGCTTCGGCGTCGGCAAGACCACCATGGTCGGCTCGGTCAGCGAGATCGCCCCGCTGCGCACCGAGGAACCGCTTACCGAGGCCGGTCTTGGCATCGACGACCTCGCCGGCATCGAGGACAAGAAGGCCACCACGGTGGCCCTGGACTTCGGCCGCATCACCATCGGCGACGACCTGGTCCTGTATCTCTTCGGCACCCCGGGCCAGCAGCGTTTCTGGTTCATGTGGAACGACCTCGCGCTCGGCGCCCTGGGCGCGGTCGTCCTGGTGGACGTGCGCCGCCCCGAATCCAGCTTCGCCGCCATCGACTTCTTCGAACGCCGGGGCATCCCCTTCGTCGTCGGCGTAAACGGTTTCTACGGCGAACACCCGTATCCGCCCGATGAGATCCGCGACGCCCTCGCCCTTCCGGACCATGTCCAGGTCCTGCTGTGCGACGCCCGCGAGCGGGGGTCGTGCCGGGATGTACTCATCGCCCTGCTCGACCAGTTGATCGCCGTCGCGGAGGAGGCGGAGGGGGGCGGGACGCTCACTCGTCCGGGCCGGTGAGGGGCCGTGATCCACAGGGCTGCCGCACAGCGAACGGCAAGGTGAACGGCGAGAACCAGCCAAGCGCGACCGTGTGATTGACGCGTATGCACCACTCTCCCTAGCTTCTGGTCGCCCACCCGAACCTCGTTCGCGATGTCGAACAGAGCTGCATCCCTGGAGAGCCCATGCCCCACCCCTCCCGCCGTCATTTCCTCGGTATGACGGCGACCGTCCCGCTGGCCGCCACCGGGGCCCTGGCACTCGGCGCCGGGACGGCCCGGGCGGCCACCGACTCGGCGTATGTGATGTGCTACTTCACCGAGTCCCCGGACATGCTGGCCGCGAACTACGGTCTGCACCTGGCCGTCAGCAAGGACGGCCTGCAGTGGACCCCGCTGAACCAGAACGACCCCGTCGCCACGCCCACCGCGGGGTCCACGGGCCTGCGCGACCCGTTCATCCTGCGCAAGCAGGACGGCACGTTCGTGGTGCTCGCCACCGACCTCAAGGGCACCGACTGGACCTACGTCAGCCAGTACATCCATGTCTGGGACTCCGCCGACCTGCGCACCTTCACCGGCTACCGGCGGATGAAGCTGCACGACATGAACACCCACAGCTGGGCGCCGGAGGCCTTCTGGGACGCGGGCCGGGGCAGCTACGGCGTGATCTACTCGGCCGTCGACTCCAGCGGCCACAACGTGATCATGATCAACTACACCGGGGACTTCGTCACCGCCGGCGATCCGCAGGTCTTCTTCGACCCCGGCTACGACGTCATTGACGGCGACCTGGCCGTGGGCGTGGACGGCGTCAACCACCTCTACTTCAAGAAGAACTCGACGCTGGTCGGCGCCCGCTCCACCTCACTGGACCCCGGCAGCTTCACGGAGTTCTCCACCGCGGTGTCGCACAACGGCACGGAGGCGCCGACACTGGTCAAGTCGCTCTCCTCCGGCTCCACCTGGTACCTCTGGGGTGACACCTGGTCCCCGAACGGCGTCTTCTACGCCTGGCAGACAGACAGCCTGGCCGCCGGCACCTGGACCGCCCTGGACCAGAAGACCTACACCCAGCCGCTCAACTCCAAGCACTGCGGCATCCAGCCGATCACCACGACCGAGTACGACAACCTCGTCGCCAGGTGGGGCACACCCGCCTGGAACCGGCTCAAGTCCTACAACTATCCGGCCCGTTACGTCCGCCACGCCGACTTCGCCGGCCGGATCGACGAATACGCCTTCGACCCGTACCCGGACTCGCAGTGGAAGCTGGTGCCGGGTCTGGCGGACTCCTCGGGTGTCTCCTTCCAGTCGGTCAACTACCCGAACCGCTTTCTGCGCCACTACGACTACGCGCTCCGGCTCGACGTGAACGACGGCACGTCGGCGTTCGCGGCGGACGCGACCTTCTACCGGACGGCGGGTCTGGCGGACGCCTCCTGGTCGTCGTTCCGCTCGTACAACTACCCGACCCGCTACATCCGCCACTCGAACTACGTCCTGCGCATCGACCCGGTCTCCACCGCGACCGACCAGCAGGACGCGACGTTCCACGTGGGGTACTGAGCCCTCACGGCCCGCACGGTCCTCAGCCCAGCCGCCTGTCGAGATCGAGCAGCTGTCGTTCCAGGGCGCGTTCGGCCGGGGTGAGCGGGACATCGGGCCGGACGCGTTCCAGGGGCTCGGGACGGGCGGGTTCCACGGGCAGGTACAGCCACAACTGCCCGTAGGCGACGAGGGACCGGTACACCTCGCGCACCACCCGGGTGGCATGGCGCGCCACGGCGGAGAACATGCGGACCTCCTCACCGCCCGGAACGGAGGACCGGGCGGCCACCGACGGTCGCGCGGAACGCTAAACAGCGACTAGAGCTCGCGGCACGGCGAGGGCGAGGGGAACGGGAACGAGCCAACGCCGCGCCGGGGCCGTCCGGCTCGCCGACCGCCGTTCAAGCGGAAGCAGAAGGCCCGCATCCACCCTGTGACGTGAAAACTTCACCCTGGACTGATGACGTCAGCACTGCCTGTGACCGGGTCACTCTGAGCAGAATTCTGGCCAACGGAGCAACACAGCACAGTCGTTCGACCGACACCTCGAAGGGACTCTCCTCATGGTCAACGTGCTTCCGGCGGCCGCCCACCGCATCGACGAGTTCTCCGCGCAGGCCGCACACGGGGCCGGCCGGCATCTGACGATCGAGGACCTGGACGCCTCCGGGCAGTCCGACGCCGTGATGTTCTGCATCTGCATCGTCGCCGTCCCGGCCGACGGACGCGGCGGGCAGCTCGCCGCATGAGCGATGCCGGGGGGCACGAGGCCGGGGCCGCGGCCCCGGCCGACAGCGCGCTGGTGGGTTTCAAGCGCCATCTGAGCCCCGTCGTGGTTCCCGGTGAAGCCACCTATCTGGTCTCGCGCAGGGGCATCACCGCCCTGCGCGGCCCACACGCCGAGGTGCTGGCCCCGCTGCTGGACGGCACCCGCACCGTAGGAGGGGTGCTGCACGCGGCCGCGCCACGGCTGCCCGCCGAGGACGCCGCCGGCTCGCTCGACACGCTCGCCCGGTCGGGCCTGCTGGGCTTTCGGCCGACGGACCCGGCCGGCGGGGACCGCGGGTGTCCGGACCCGGTGGCGGAGGCCTACTGGGACCTGGCGGGCCTGGACGGCTGCCGTGCCTCGGCCGAGCTGGCCGGGGCCGCGGTGTCCCTGGAGGCGCTGCCCGGGACGGACCCGGAGCCGGTGCGGGCGGCCTGCCGGGAGTCGGGGCTGGCCCTCGCCCCGGACGGCGGGACGGGCGCCCTCACCCTCGTCGTCTGCGACGACTACCTGGCACCCGAGCTGGCCGAGGTGGACGCCCGGCACCGGGCGGGCGGGAGGCCCTGGCTGCTCGGCAAGCTGTGCGGCACCGACCCGTGGATCGGCCCGGTGTTCCGGCCCGGCCAGGGAGCCTGCTGGAACTGTCTGGCCGAGCGGCTGCGCGGCCACCGCCGCTCCGAGTGGCCGGTGCAGCGGGCGCTGGGCCTGACGGGTCCGCCGAAGCGGCCCGCGGCCTCGCTCGCGGCCGGCCGGGCCATCGCGGTGCACATCGCGGTGCTGGAGGCGCTCAAGTGGCTGGCGGGGCTGCGGTATCCGGCACAGGGTCAGGTGCACACCCTGGACACGATGCTGCTGCGCGCCGCCTCGCACCCCGTCCTACGGCGCCCGCAGTGCCCGGCGTGCGGGGACCGCGACCTCGTCGCCCGCACGGTGCGCGCGCCCTTCGTGCCGGTGTCACGGCCGAAAGCGGCCCGGCAGGGCAACAGCCACCGCTCCGCGCCGCCGCGCGAGATGCTGGAACGGTACCGCCATCTCGTCGGCCCGGTGACCGGGATCGTCAAGGAGATCCACCGCGCCCCGCGCACCCCCGACTTCGTCGACAGCTACCTCTCCGGTCACAACCTCGCCTTCCGGCCCACCGGTCTGGCCGGGCTCAGGGCCGGCCTCAGGGCGCTGAGCGGGGGCAAGGGCCTGGATCCGGCGGAGGCCAGGGTCAGCGCGCTGGGCGAGGCCGTGGAGCGCCACAGCGGCACCAGACACGGCGACGAGCCCGTCGTACGGGACACCTGGCGGGGCCTCGGTGAGACGGCCGTCCATCCGAACGACTGCCAGCTGTACCACTCGCGGCAGTTCGCCGACCGTGCGGCGTGGAACGCCCACGGGTCGCACTTCCAGTACGTACCGCGGCCGTTCGACGCGGACCGGCCCACGGAGTGGACGCCGGTGTGGTCCCTGACCCATGGCCGGCAGCGGCTGCTGCCCACCTCGCTGCTCTACTTCGACCACGGCGCGGGGGCCGCGGACGGGCTGCACGCCGACTCCAACGGCAACGCGGCGGGCAGCAGTCCGGAGGACGCGCTGCTGCAGGGTTTCCTGGAGCTGGTGGAGCGGGACGCGGTGGCCCTGTGGTGGTACAACCGCACCCGTCAGCCGGGCGTGGACCTGGACGCGTTCGGCGGCCCCGAGACCGACCGCTTCCGTGAGGGCTGCGCACGGCTCGGCCGCGAGCTGTGGGTGCTCGACCTCACCTCGGACTTCGGTATCCCGGTGCTGGCCGCGCTGTCCCGCCGCACCGGCGCGCCGACCGAGGACGTGGTCTTCGGCTTCGGCGCCCACTTCGATCCCCGGGTGGCGTTGCGGCGTGCCCTGACCGAGCTGGGCCAGATGCTGCCGGCGGTGCTCCCCCGCCGTCCGGACGGCACGGGGTACGGCATCGACGATCCCGACGCCTGCCACTGGTGGCGTAGCGCGACCACCGCCAATCAGCCCTATCTGGCAGCCGAGCCGTCCATCTCCCGCCGTACACCCACGAGTTGGGAGTTCACCGAGCGGGACGACCTGTTCGGCGACGTGTGCGCGGTGGTGGAGTCGGTGCGGGCCCGGGGACTGGAACTGCTGGTCCTCGACCAGACCCGGCCCGATGTGGGGCTTCCGGTCGTGAAGGTGATCGTGCCGGGGCTGCGGCACTTCTGGGCCCGGCTGGCACCCGGCCGGCTCTACGACGTGCCCGTGGCACTCGGCCGGCTGAAGCGGCCAACGCCGTACGAATGCCTCAACCCTGTCCCCCTGTTCGTCTAAATCTTCGATTAACAACACTATGCACGCACGGCCTTCACCAGGTTCACATACGATCCTGTGACGCACTCCCCGTTGCTGCGAAAGAGGAGTCCGTGAAGGCCAGTACACGTCTTGGGCTGCGTGGAGGGCTCGTCCGGCCGGCGTCGGCCACCGATGGCGCGGCCGAGCCGGACCGGCAGGCCCTGCCGGGTCCCCGCCTCGCGCGGGTCATCCTGAAGGTGGCGTTGTTCAGCTATCTCTCGATCACCGCGCTCAACATCATCAGCACGGGCCTGGGCGCCGCCGCCGACAGCGCGGCGATCGCCGCCCTGCTGCTGGTGTTCGCCCTCCAGTTACGGCACTCGGCGCCCGGCGCCGGCCGGCGCCCCGCGCGCCAGAAGGCTCTCACGCTCGGCGCCCAGGCCCTGCTCACCTACCTGCCGCTGATCGTGCTGCACGCCCAGTGGGGCGCGCTGGGCGGCTTCCTCTCGGGTTCCCTGCTGCTCCTGCTGCCCCCGCGCCCCGGCTGGACCCTCTTCGTCCTGGTCGGCCTCAGCATGTTCCTGCCGCCGCTGCTGCGCGGCCAGGGGATCGTCGACTCGATCTACCTGTGCCAGTCGACGCTGCTGACCGGACTGGTCGTCTACGCCCTGTCGCACCTGTCCGAGGTGATCCAGGAAGTGCACGACGCCCGCGGGGAGTTGGCCCGGCTCGCGGTGGTCCGCGAGCGGCTGCGCTTCGCCCGGGACCTGCACGACCTCCTCGGGTTCGGGCTGTCCGCGATCACGCTCAAGAGCGAGCTGGTGCACCGGCTGATACCGCTGCACCCGGAGCGGGCCGTGCAGGAGGTCGACGACATCCTGTCCATCTCCCGCCAGTCGCTGTCCGATGTCCGCCGGGTCGCCAGCGGGTTCCGGGACATGTCCCTGGCCCAGGAGGTCACCTCCGCCGAGTCGGTGCTGAACGCCGCCGAGGTGGCCGTGCGAGTGGAGGTGGCGACCGGCGAGATCGGCAGACAGGTGGAGAACGTGCTGGCCGCGGTGTTGCGGGAGGCGGTCACCAATGTCCTGCGTCATACCAAGGCGACCCGGTGCGCGATCGGGGTCACCGCGGACGGGGAGCGGGTCACGCTCTCCGTGGTCAACGACGGTGTCGCCGCAGGCCGGCGCGACACCGACGCGCACGGCGGAAGCGGGCTCGGCAATCTGGCGATGCGACTGCGCGAGGTGGGCGGGGCCCTGGACTCGGGTGCCCTGCCCGACGGAACGTTTCATGTACGGGCCAGCGCCCCGGCGTTCGTGCCGGACGGCTCACCACAGGAAGCCAGGTAACCGGAACACCCTTTGCCAGATGGGCTGTTGGCGTCATCACCGCTCACTCGCGGGCGGGATCAGTTGGTACAGTCGCCGGGTCCGGCCACCACAGGGGACGGGAGCACGGCGCGGAGACGGGGGAAGAGTGATTCGCGTACTGCTGGCCGAAGACATGCACATGGTTCGCGGGGCACTCGTGGCTCTGCTCAGTCTCGAGCGTGACATCGAGGTCGTCTGCGAGGTCGAGAACGGCGACGAGATCGTGCCGGCCGCGCTGCGCCACCGGCCCGAGGTCGCGGTCATCGACATCGACCTGCCCGGTATCGACGGTCTGACCGCCGCCGGCCGGCTGCGTGAGCGGATGCCCGACTGCCGCATCCTGATCCTGACCAGCATGGGACGCCCCGGCACTCTGCTGCGGGCCATCTCGGCGCAGGTCAGCGGCTACCTTCTGAAGGACGCGCCACCGGCCGAACTGGCCTCCGCGGTACGGCGGGTGGCGGCCGGCCAGCGTGTGGTGGACCCGCAGCTGGCGCTGGCCGCCTGGGGCGGCGCGGAGAGCCCGCTGACCGACCGGGAGACCGAGGTGCTGCGCCTGGCCTCCAAGGGCGCCGAGCCCTCGGAGATCGCCGCGCAACTGCATCTGTCCACCGGGACCGTGCGGAACTATCTGACCACGATCACCACGAAGCTCAACGCGCGCAACCGCGTGGACGCCGTGCTGATCGCGCAGGAGTCCGGCTGGCTGCTGTGAGGCCGCGGCGGACCGCTCAGGGCAGCGCCTGGGCCTCGGCCGAGCCGCAGTCCTCCGTCATCCCGGCGGCCACCAGATAGCTGAGCACCGCGTGTGTCACGGGTGGGGGCAGCGGCAGGGCCGACGAGGCCTGGGACGGTGTCACGGGCCACGCCAGCAGCGCCACCACCCACACGGCCTCCGGCCGGTGCAGCTGCACCCGGTGCGCCGACCCGGCGCTGCCCAGGGCGAAGCCCGCCTTCTCCAGGGTCAGGGACACATCACCGATCAGCCGGATCAGCCGCTGGGCGGACACGGTCACCGGGGTGAACGCGCTGTTCCCGCTGTTGGGGACGACAGACAGCAGCGGCCCGCGCAGATCCTCCCAGCTCAGGGTGCGCACGATCAGATGGGAGAGCCGGTCCAGGACGGGCAGCAGCACCACCAGGGCGCCCTCGACGGCTCCGTCCGCCGCGATGTTGGCGAGCAGGACCGGGCCGAGTTCCATCCGCCGCAGGGCCTCACGCACCAGGGGGTCCGGCCGGGTGATCCGCTCGGTGCCATGAGGGCTGCGCAGCACCAACTCGCCTTCCTCGTCACCGTGTTCTACGACCACGTCCTCATGCAGTGACCACAGGTGAAGGGCACCACTGTCGACGGGCCGTGGCATGACGCCCCCTTTCCACGTGCCGATTCTGGCGGCGCCGGATCACGGGCGACAGCCATCTCGTCATCGGTTGACCGTGAACTTCTCATGGGTGCGCGCGAGTTGCCCGGGGCCGCGCTTTATCAGGTCGCAAGCCCCGCTTCCTAGGGTGCGTGCCGTCGGCGGCAGGCCGCGGCCGGGCGCGCGTTCACGGACATCCGACATGCGATGCGACATCCGACGAGGACGAGAGGGACAGCCGGTGACGGTTCACACAGCAGGCAGTACGGTCCGCCGCCTGGACCGGGTGGTGATCCGGTTCGCGGGGGACTCCGGTGACGGGATGCAGCTCACCGGTGACCGCTTCACCTCGGAGACCGCATCCTTCGGAAACGATCTCTCCACCCTTCCCAACTTCCCCGCCGAGATCCGCGCCCCCGCCGGAACCCTCCCGGGCGTCTCCAGCTTCCAGCTCCA